>NZ_JBGTYY010000008.1:0-74951 GCF_041807705.1 Mannheimia kashgarensis | reverse complement strand
CGGTTACGCCTGCTACAAACAGCTCTATGAGTTTATGTTGTTTGTACTGACTTAGACGACTTTTTCTCATAGGGTTATCTTAACCTAAATGGAAGTTTTAGTCGTTATCTAGGACAGCCCCTAATATTATTTTGCGTTTTGCTTAGCCCAGTTTAAGAAATGTTTTTGCGTTTCTTTATCTGCTTTTTGGAATAAAAGTTGTAATTCAGCTACTGAAACTTTATTCGTATCAACAACAATTTGCCCTTTTGCCTCAAGCGGTTTAGCTGCGAATTTTTCGACAGAAGCAATGTTTTTACCTAAATTATATTTGCTCAAATTTTCTTCTACACGAGTACCTGCTAAAAATCCCTCTCCTTTTAAGAAATCTTGTTTGTGGCTAATGACTTTTCCAGAGTCGGTTTTAATCGTTACTGTTTGGTTCTCTCTAAATTTACGCAGATCTAATTTTGAATTTAATCTCGGTGCTTCTAATTTAGCATTCTCTGCTGTGCCTTGAAAGGTTAAAATCATTTGATCCGAGGTAAAAAAATCACCCTCAACTGTACCGCCAACTTCCACAACAACTTGATGAGTTTTATTTTCACTGATTTGTACTGAAGTTGTGCCTTTTTTTACACGTTGTCCGTCAAAGGCTAGAATTTCAACCATATTGGAGGAACTTAATGTACCTGCTACGCTCATCGAGCTTACAACTAAAGCTGCTGCCGTTAATGCCATCTTAGTTAATTTCATTTCAAACTCCCAAAATAATTTAAGAAACAAAAAAGACTTTGCCTATCCTATGCTAATTTGAGTAAAAATAGCAATGTTTTATTTGATTTGTTATCGAATTTGCTTATTATAGGCGTAATTTATTTAACTGGAACAAACTATGAGTGATGAACAACAAAGTGCAAATATAGGCGTAAACACAACAGAAAAATCAGAGAAAAAATCTATTTTGCATACTTTATTCGGCAATCTTTTCCAAAATGAACCGAAAAACCGTGAAGATTTAGTCGAAGTTATTCGTGATTCCGCCGAAAATGAATTAATTGATAGTGATACAAAAGAGATGATTGAAGGCGTGATGGAAATCTCTGAACTTCGTGTTCGGGATATTATGATCCCTCGCTCTCAAATTGTCTTTATTGATGCTAACGAGCCATTAGAGAGCTTTATTGATGTCATTGTTGAATCTGCTCACTCTCGTTTCCCTGTTATTCGCGGTGAAAAAGATACCATTGAAGGCATTCTTCATTCTAAAGATTTACTCAAATATTTACGTTCTGATTCCGAACCGTTCAATCTGCAAGAAATCCTTCGCCAAGCAGTGATCGTGCCTGAAAGTAAACGATTAGACAGAATGCTAAAAGAGTTCCGCTCTGAGCGTTTTCATATGGCGATTGTGGTGGATGAATTTGGTGCAGTTTCAGGCTTAGTGACCATTGAAGATATTCTTGAACAAATTGTGGGCGATATTGATGATGAGTTTGATGAAGAAGAAGTTCAGCCAATCCGTCAGCTTTCAAGGCATACTTATGCTGTGCTACCACTGACCGACATCAAAAAATTCAATGACTTTTTTGCTACCAACTTTAACGATGAAGAAGTAGATACCATCGGCGGCTTAGTGATGAAAGCCTTTGGTTACTTCCCGAAACGAGATGAACAAATTGAGTTAGACGGCGTTGGTTTTAAAGTTACTTCTGCCAATAGCCGTCAGTTAATTCAATTGCGAGTAACACTTTCTGATGAACAGTTAGAAAAAATGGAACAACACTCGCAAAGCGAAGAAGAATAACACTATTTGATTTCAAAAAGCACGTTTAGGTGTGCCTCTCTTATTTAGTGAGAACTATGAATTTTGCAAAAAATCCTTCAATTTTGACCGCTTGTATCATTGCTCTTTTACTTGGTGCAATCGGCACTTTCGCCTACTCTCCTTTTGATATTTGGCTTCTTGCCTTTGTTTCTGGTGCAGGCTTAGTTTGGGCTGCCACGCTGAATCAAAGAAAAACGGCACTATGGGCAACATTTGCTTGGTCTATCGGTTATTTCTGCACGGGCGTGAATTGGGTGTCTGTGAGTATGACTCAATTCGGCGGTGTACCTGTGGTGGTCAGCTATATCGCTGTTTTCCTACTCGCTTGCTATTTAGCGATTTATAATGTGCTGTTCAGCTTTCTTTCATACAAATTCAAGCTGAATAATCCGTTTGCTCTCGCCGCCATTTTCACTTTTACCGAGTATTTGCGTGGCATAGTGTTTACGGGTTTCCCTTGGCTACAATTTGGCTATAGTTTAATTGACAGCCCTTTCGCTGGTATTGCACCAATTTTAGGGGTAGAAGGATTAACTTTTCTTGTAATAGTAGCAAGTGGCTATTTAGTCCAAATATTAAAACAAGAGAGTGAACCACTTAAATCACTTGCCTTACTAGCGGTCATTTTTTCAATAAGTTTTGCAACTCATTTTCTTAACTTTGTGCAAATTGATGAAGAAAAACAGCCGCTTGTCGTCAGCCTTGTGCAAGGTAATATTGAGCAGAAAATGAAGTGGGATCCGCAACATTTCAATTTTAGTGTGAAAACCTACGAGCAACTCGTTCTTCCACATTTAGGTAAAAGTGATGTGATTATTTTGCCTGAATCGGCAATTCCTGCCCTTGAAAATCAAATCGGGGGAATTTTGGGAACATTGGATAATCTCTCTCGTCAAACGGGCAGTGAGATTATTATCGGCACGCTCTATGAAAATGAAAAAGAGGAATTATTTAATAGTGCCGTGCTGTTGGGGCAAAATAAGCCTTATGGCTTACACGCCAGCGAGCGTTATAACAAACACCATCTCGTGCCGTTTGGCGAATATGTGCCGTTTGGCTCGGTGTTAGATTGGATGCGAGAAGTCTTTATTCTGCCTATTAATCTTTCACAAGGCAGTTTTATTCAAAATCCAATTATTGCGAAGAACAACCGTTTTAATCTGGCGATTTGCTATGAAATTATTTTTGGTAATCAGGTTCAACAAAACCAAAAAAGCCAAAATGCGGATTATCTCTTAACCATTACCAATGATGCCTGGTTCGGTTCAAGTATCGGCCCTTGGCAGCACTTCCAAATGGCAAGAATGCGCGCGTTAGAACTTGGTAAACCACTTGTTCGGTCTGCGAATACAGGGATTACCGCCGTAGTTGATCACAATGGGCAAGTTACCCATCAACTTCCGCAATTTACGGCTGATGTATTGACTTCAACCATTCAGCCAACCAAAGGCGATACACCTTTTAAACAATTTGGCATTTGGTTGATTTATGGATTGAGCTTAATCAGTTTAAGCATAAGCTTCTTGATGAGAAGAAGATAAAATAATCCCCTTAGAATAATTTTCTAAGGGGATTATTTTCATCTATTAGCCCAAATCTTTTAATAGGTTAGCCATTTCAATCGCCACCATTGCACACTCTTCGCCTTTATTACCTGCTTTAGTACCTGAACGCTCAATCGCTTGTTCTAGGTTTTCAACTGTTAAAATACCGTTGATAATCGGCACGCCGGTTTCTAACGCTGTAGTGCTAATCCCTTTTGCTGATTCATTTACTACCACATCATAGTGGCTGGTTGCCCCACGCACTACCGCACCTAAACAGATAATGGCATCATATTTTCCGCTTTGTGCCATTTTTTTCGCTGCAATAGCAATCTCTAATGCACCCGGCACCCAAACTGTGTCGATATTTTTTTCTTCAACACCGTGACGAAGTAGTTTATCCGTTGCACCGTTTAATAGCTGATCGATAAAGATTTTGTGCCAATTTGTTGCTACGATACCGAATTTTAAGCCTGTTGCAACGTAGTTGCCTTGAAATGTTGCCATTTTTGTTTCCTTATATGAAAATAAATTATCCTGCAGGGGCGAAAAATATTTCGCCTCTTTATCTTTTGAATTGATACATTATTCAAAATTAAACATATGTCGCATTTTATGTTGTTTAACTTTGAGATATTCTAAATCGTGTTCGTTTGGTTCAACCATAATTGGCTCACGAGCCACCACATTTAAACCTTGCTCAATAAGCCCTTCGATTTTTGCAGGATTATTAGTGAGCAAGCGAATCGACTTCACGCCAAGTTTTTCGAACATTTGAGCCGCAATGTAGTATTCACGTTCATCATCTTTAAAGCCGAGAGCCAAATTGGCCTCCACCGTATCCATTCCCCTGTCTTGCAATTCATAAGCACGTAGTTTGTTGATTAAACCAATACCCCGCCCTTCTTGGCGTAAGTAAAGCACAACACCTCTGCCTTCAGCCTCTACTTGGCTCATTGCAGCGGCAAATTGTTGTCCGCAATCGCAACGTTGAGAGCCAAACGCATCGCCTGTTAAACATTCTGAATGAATACGGCATAATACATTTTCGCCATCGCCAATATCGCCTTTTACCAGTGCAACGTGTTCTTTGCCAGACAAAGTTTCAACAAAGCTATGAGCTTTAAATTCGCCGTGTTTAGTTGGCATATTCACAACCGACACCATATCAACTAAGCTATCGTGTTTTCTACGGTATTCTTGTAGCTGCTGAATGGTAATAAACGGCATATTATGTTCTTTCGCAAAGGCTTGAAGTTCAGGCATTTGCATCATTGTACCGTCTTCCGACATAATTTCACAACAAAGCCCTGCTGGTTTTAAACCCGCAAGTCGAGCCAAATCCACCGTTGCTTCGGTATGACCGTTACGCACCAATACCCCACCATCTTTAGCAACTAATGGGAAGACGTGCCCCGGACGGCGGAAATCTTCTGCTTTTGCATTTTCATCTAAGATCTTCAAACAAGTTAAAGAACGCTCAAAAGCTGAGATGCCCGTGCCAGTTTCAATATAATCAACCGAAACCGTGAACGCTGTTTGATGATTATCCTTATTGACCACTACCATTGGATGAAAATCTAATCGCTCCGCAATCTCGGAGGATATTGGCGTACAAATTAAACCTTTGCCATATTTCGCCATAAAGTTAATATTTTCTGGTGTTGCAAATTCTGCTGCACAGATGAAATCACCCTCGTTTTCACGATCAGCATCATCACTCACTAAAATAATTTTACCTGCGGCAATCGCTTGGATAGCCTCTTCTACAGTTGAAAATTTAAACATTATTTATCCTTAAAATCCTGCGTTTTTTAGAAAATCGCTTGTCAGTTTACTTGGAGAATCTTCAGGCTCTTTTTTCAATAAAAACTGTTCGATATATTTCCCCACAATATCGTTCTCTAAATTGACAAGGCTACCAATTTTCTTTGAGCCTAAATTCGTTTCCTTAATAGTATGTGGAATAATCGATACCCTAAATGAGTCTTCATTTACATCAACTACTGTTAAGCTAATGCCATCAATGGTAATTGAACCTTTCTCAATAATGTAACGCAACAATTTTGGCGAAGCCTTGATGCGATACCAAGTAGCATTATCCGCTGGGGTAATTTCAGCAACTATGCCTGTACCATTAATATGTCCAGACACAATATGTCCACCAAAACGCCCGTTTGCTGCCATTGCTCGCTCAAGATTAACAGGGCTGTTCAGGCTTAATTCGCCAAGCGAAGTACGTTTTAGCGTTTCCGACATTACATCTGCGGTAAATTGCTCTTTCGTGAAAGAAGTTACCGTTAAGCAAACCCCATTTACCGCAATGCTATCGCCTAATTGCACATCAGTAAGTACTTTTTTCGCTTTTACCGTAACAACCGCAAATTCTCCTTGCTTTTTGATTTGTGCAATTTGACCAACTTCTTCGATAATACCTGTGAACATTTAAACTATTCTCCGATTTACTCCCAATTTAGTCTGAGAGCTGTTTTATCTTATTATTCCCCTCTCCCGTAAACGGGCGAGAGTAAGGGAATTTCAATTTAATTATGAAAAAAAGCTGTTTCATAATCCAACAAAATATCTTCCCCGATCAATTCGGTAGATTTCAGATGTAATTTGACCGCCTGTGCCAACTCGCCAATTCCCTCGCCACCAATTGGCGTTTTCGCCTCTTTACCGCCAACTAATTTGGGGGCAATATAACAATGCACTCGGTTTACGCAACCTGCTTTTAAAGCACTGAAATTCAGACTTGAACCACCTTCAATTAACAAACTGTCAATGTGCATTTCGCCTAGTTTTTGCAAAAGATCGAGCAAATCTACCCGCTTGTTATCTGCTTTAGTAACCACAATTTCCACACCAAACTGTTGATATGCTTTATGCGTTTTCACATCTTCGTTCACTGTTGCGATCACTGTGTGGTATTCTTTCGCTGTTTGCACTAATTTACTCGCTAACGGTGTTCTTAACTGGCTATCACAGATAATTCTGACTGGCTGTTTCGCATTCGGCATTCGGCTGTTGAGCATTGGGTCATCAGCCAACACCGTTTCAACACCCACCATAATCGAGCTGTATTGGTGGCGAGTTTCCTGTACTTTTGCTCGAGCTTGCTCGCCCGTAATCCACTTTGATTCGCCTGTGCTGGTGGCAATTTTGCCATCTGCCGTCATTGCATATTTCAGCAAAACATACGGGCGTTTGGTTTGAATGTAGTGAAAGAAAATCGGGTTTAATTCATCACATTCTGCACGCATAAAATCTTCAACGACTTCCACCCCAGCTGCTCTAAGCTGCTCTGCTCCTTTGCCTGAAACAAGTGGATTTGGATCACGAGAGCCAATAAATACCTTTTTAATGCCTCGCTCAATTAAAAGATCAGAACAAGGTGGCGTTCTCCCGTGATGGCAACAAGGCTCAAGCGTGACATACGCCGTAGCACCGGTAAGCTCTTCGTTACTATTTAAAATCGCATTACGTTCAGCGTGCCAATCCCCTGCTTTTTTATGATAGCCTTCGGCAACGATTTTTCCATTTTTCACAATCACACAGCCCACAAGTGGATTAGGATTTGTCCAACCTTGAGCTTTTTTCGCAAGTTCAATGGCGTAAGCCATATATTGAGCATCATTCATATAAATTTTTGATAAATTGAGGGCGTGATGAAAGGATTATTTCCATACAAGCGGTCATTTTTGCTCAAAAATTTGCAAATTCCGCTGATGAAATAATGAAGCCTTGAAATCTTACGATCTCAAGGCTTGCAAAAAAGGAACGAAAAACAACCGCTTGCACGGTGCTTTTATATGATAACCTCTTCTTCCATCCAGACTATACTGTCGGTACCGGAGTTTCACCAGTTCCTGCTCAACCTTTTTCGTTTCGCTCGCGGACTTTACCGCCGATCGGGAATTTCACCCTGCCCTGAAGATTAAAATTGGTAAGAATTCTGCTCGCATTCGGCATTTATGTCAAGCAAGAAATTGAGCAAATTGCTCTGGTTTTAACAATTGATTAAATCGTCATCATCTACTGTTTAAGCCTGCCGAGTTTTTTTAATATAAATCAAATTTTCCCTTGTTTTTCCCAAATTCGTCCTCATAATGGGATAACGATATTTTAGATAGAGAGAGCAAATTTATGGCACCAAGAAAAAAGAAAGCGATTGAATTACCCCTACTTCCATTGCGTGATGTAGTGGTATTCCCTTATATGGTTATGCCGTTATTTGTAGGTCGTGAAAAATCAATTCAAGCCCTACGTTCGGCGATGGATTCGAATAAGCAACTGTTTTTAGTTACTCAGCAAGACCCGAATAAAGAAGATCCAAGCAAAGAAGATATGTATTCTGTTGGCGTAACCGCTAACATCATTCAAATGTTGAATTTGCCAGACGGTACAGTAAAAGTGCTGGTTGAAGGGCAAACTCGTGCCAAAATTGAGCAAATTTACGATGATGAAAATGGCTTCTGGGCAGCAATTCAGCCTATTTATTCTGAATATGATGAAGACAATGAAGAATTAAAAACCATTGCTAAAACAACCTTAACCGAATTTGAAAATTACGTTAAAAATAATAAGAAAATTCCGGCAGAAATTATTCCTAAACTGCAAAAAATTACGCTGGAAGATCGCTTGGCGGATACCATTGCCTCTAACTTAATTGCTCCGGTGAAGAAAAAACAGGAATTATTGGAGCAACCAAATCTGATTGCCCGTTTTGAAGCCTTGTTAATTGCGATGGCAACTGAGATGGATACGCTTGAAACCGAAACTCGGATTCGTAATCGTGTTAAACAGCAAATGGAAAAGAACCAACGTGATTACTACCTCAACGAGCAAATTAAAGCGATTCAAAAAGAGTTAGGTAATGGCGATGACGTTGAACAAAGCGAGTTAGATAAGCTTAAAGAGAAAATTGACGCTGCAAAATTACCGACCGAGGTAAAAGACAAGCTGAATACGGAGTTCAAAAAGCTCAAAGCAATGCCGCAAAGCTCTTCCGAAGCTACCGTTGTGCGTGGTTATATTGACTGGATTTTACAAATGCCGTGGCATAAAAAATCAGCGGTCAAAAAAGATTTAGCCCAAGCTCAAGAGATTTTGGATAAAGACCACTACGGCTTAGAACGAGTGAAAGAGCGGATTGTAGAATACTTAGCAGTGCAAAGTCGTCTAAATAAATTAAAAGGTCCAATTCTCTGTTTAGTTGGTCCTCCAGGTGTGGGTAAAACCTCACTTGGACAATCTATTGCGAATGCCACAGGGCGTAAATACGTGCGTATGGCGTTAGGTGGTGTGCGTGATGAGGCAGAAATTCGTGGTCATCGCCGTACCTATATTGGCTCAATGCCGGGTTCTCTAATGATGAAAATGGCAAAAGTTGGCGTGCGTAACCCGCTATTCTTGTTAGATGAAATCGACAAAATGGCACAGGATATGCGTGGCGACCCTGCTTCAGCGTTACTAGAGGTATTAGATCCAGAGCAAAATAAAGCCTTCAACGACCACTATTTAGAAGTGGATTACGATTTATCTGATGTGATGTTTGTGGCAACCTCAAACTCAATGAATATTCCACCAGCGTTGTTAGACCGTATGGAAGTGATTCGTCTTTCAGGCTATACCGAAGATGAAAAAATGCACATTGCTCGTGATCATTTACTGGCTAAACAGCAAGAAAATAACGGATTGCAAGAGGGCGAACTCACTGTCGAAGATAGTGCAATTTTAAGCATTATCCGCTACTACACCCGTGAAGCCGGCGTGCGTGGGCTTGAGCGTGAAATTGCTAAAATCTGCCGTAAAGCAGTAAAAGCCTTAGTCTTAGATAAAAAATTGAAATCAATTACGGTTTCTGAAAGCAATATTGAAGACTATTTAGGTGTAAAACGCTTTGACTACGGCAAAATGGATAGCCAGAACCGCATTGGGGAAGTAACAGGTTTAGCGTGGACAGAAGTAGGTGGTGATTTATTAACCATTGAAACTGCTTCTGTAGCGGGTAAAGGTAAATTCTCTTACACGGGTTCATTAGGCGATGTAATGAAAGAATCTATCCAAGCGGCAATGGTGGTGGTTCGTTCTCGTGCAGATAAATTAGGGATTGCCGAAGACTTCCACGAAAAACGTGATATCCACGTTCACGTGCCAGATGGAGCGACACCAAAAGATGGTCCAAGTGCTGGTATTGCGATGTGTACTGCATTAATTTCAAGCCTAACAGGTAACCCTGTTCGCAAAGAAGTCGCAATGACTGGTGAAATCAGCTTGAGAGGTAAAGTATTACCTATCGGCGGTTTAAAAGAGAAATTACTCGCAGCCCATCGTGGCGGTATTACTACTGTGATTATTCCGAAAGAGAATGAAAAAGACTTAGAGGAAATTCCAGAAAATGCAAAAGCAGCATTAAGTATTCACGCAGTGGAAACGATTGATGAGGTGCTGGCAATTGCCCTTGAAAATCCGTCACTGGGAATTGAAGTGATGCCAAAAGATGTGCTACCAAAAACGGCGATTAAGGTGAAAAAATCACGTGCGAAAGCGGTAGTTCAATAATCTCAGGGCAGTACACACTGCCCTATGGTAATAAGCTAACAAGCGATCATTTTTCTTTAGGATTTTGCAAAAAATCAGGAAAAAATGACCGCTTGTTTTATTTTTGAAGTTGGGGTAACAATGCCCAAAATGCGTTGATAATCGGTTCTTGTAACCGCCTTTGCTGAACACAAACACCCAGCTCAAATGGCGTAATCGGCGAGGGTAAATTTAAATATGAAACTTGGTTATTCATTGGGCTATGTTTGATAACCACATCAGGCAATAACGCCACACCAAAACCAAGTGCAACCATTGGTAATATTGCCTCATGCCCCGTTACTGTAGCATAAATACGAGGCTCTTTAATTTTTTGCTCTTTAAACCAACGGTCGATACGCTTTCTCACAGGACCATTCACTGGCAAAATAAAAGGCACATTTTTCCAATCTATCGGCGATAATTGCAAAATCTGCGTTGCAGCACAAGCAACTCGAGGAGCAATAATAGAGAGCTCAATATCATCAATATAGTGAAAAATAATATTATTCGGCAAAAATTCCGGCTTACCTGCAAGTGAAATATCGGCTGATAAAGATTGTACTTCATTAACCGCTTGAGCAGGATCCCCTGTGCTCAGTTTAATTTCTACTTTAGGATGAGCTTGCCGAAAACGAGACAAAATCTGCGGTAAATGGCTATACGCTGCTGTTACCGAGCAAAACACTTTCAATTCACCCTCTAACTCTCCCTGAGTCGGTGAAAGTTGATGTTGTAGATGCTGCCATTCCGTCCACCCCTGTTTTGCAAATTCAAGGAATTTTTCACCCGCTTCGGTTAAATGAACCTGCCGATTATCCCGAAGAAACAACGGCTGCCCAAGCTCATCTTCCATTCGCTGAATATGGCGAGTTAGCGTGGAAGCCGTCATATAGTTTTTCTCTGCACTACGGATAAAACTGCGAGTTTGAACAATGTCTAGAAAGAGTTTAAGGCTTTGAAATTCCATTTTTTAATTCACCTACCCATTCTGCTTTTATCTGTTCAGGAGAAATTTCATTAATATTCTCTTTATAAAACAAGATATGCGTTTCAGCTTTACTTATTGGCTTCCAATGAATAAAGGCGATAGGATCGTCTCGATAAATTCCGATAATCTTTTTATCAAATCCTGAAGCAATATGCACCGTAGAGGTATCAGTTGAAATCAGTAACTCAGCATTTCTAATCAGCTCTATAGTATGAAATATTTTTGTCGTATTATGTACAAATACATTTTCATAATTGGCTGCAATTTCTTGTAATTTACTCGCTACTTCTGGATAGCTCAATAATACAAGCGGTTGATTATTTGTAATTTTCTGCAAATATTCAATATATTTGGGGATATTTTCATCTGATACTTTTTTTGCTCTTGCTGCACCATAAAAATTAATGGCGATATAATGAGATAAATTATTTTCTTGCAAGTAGCCTTCAATTTCCCTTTTGATATTCTCATCATATGGCACATCATATGTAGTATCTTGCACAATAACACCAAGTTTTTCTAATGCAATTTTATAAAGTGCAGAGAAGTGATGCTCCCCTTCAATATTTATATTAAATAATCCATAATCTGATTTCTTATATCCTACATAATTTTTTGCATTAATTAAACGTAATAACAGCAAGTCACGATTCTTAATAACAACGGTAGGATCAATAACCACATCGTAATGTTCTTTTCTTAACTTTAATCCACACCTAATATAATCTATAATATTGCGTTTTTTTACGTAATAGATATGATCAATATGTGGATTTTGCTGATATAAATACGCATCTTGCTTAGTACAAACAATCCCAATTTTTATATCATTATTTTGTTTTTTAAGTTCACGAAAAACAAAAGAACTCACTGTATAATCACCAATTTTCCCATCTTGTCTGAGGAAAAGAATTTTATTAGGTAACGCTACCTCAGAGCCTTTTGATTTATCTATGTCAATAAGTTTCTTTCCTAATGATAATCGGAGTTTTTGTAAAATAGCTTTTAGTTTCATTTTAATGTCTATTTTCTGTTAAGTAATTATTCAACCAAATAATGGCTTCTTCAATATCAAAGTCTTTCGTTAAATTGGAATTTGTCCCCACATCATTTTTTGTTAACACTCTAAAATGAGGCGTAGTCGGTAATAATAATGGCTCCCAAGCTCCCATATTAGGCATACTCTTAGCAAAAAAACTTAATAGTGGTTTTTGAAATGCACACGCAATATGTAATGCACCGCCATCAACAGCAATGACAAAATCTGAACTTGCCACTAAAGACAAATATTCTCCCAATGACATTTGAGGTGCTAATCGAATATTCAGATGTGGACAATATTGTTTAAGTTCTTGATAATATTCCTGAGATAATTCAGTATAACTCAGGAGAATATCAATTTCTTGCTTATTCTCTAAGATAGCCTGATTAAGTAATAGAGCCAATTCATTTGTAGGAATATGCCGTTTACTACCATAAGGGCAAAGCAATAACCTAAATTTATCTTTCGCCCATACTCCAGATATTTTTGAATCAGACTCAGCATCTGTTATAAGGGTGCTATATTCAATAGATAAACTATTATTAGGATTAAATCCTGAATTTAATAAATAATGACTTAATTTGTCACTAGCAGCTTGTGGATAATAGAAATTATAATTTTTGATGGTATCAAGGTTATAATACTTTTTCGGATATTTTCTAAATATCGCAATATATTTTGGATTAATAATCCTATCCATTAACAAAGATGATGAGTTGAAGTTATTCTCAAAATCAATCACCAAATCCCATTTTTTATAATTTCTTATATAATCCATAAAATTTCTATGAACATAACAGTCAACTAATTGAGAATGTTCATAGATTATTTTGTTAGCCGATGCAGCTACAACCCCAATTTTTGCGTTGGGATAACACTTCTTCAGTTGCTTTATATGTGCCGTATGCACTACAGCATCACCAATCGCCCAGCCAAGTGGGCGTATGAGAATAGAATTAATTTCTGTAGTATGCAATATTTCATCATCAAGAATATTTCTTTTTTCTAATAAAGAAAGCATTAATTTTTTGAAGATTTTCATTGAGCTTAATACCAGTCTATTTATATCTATCCTCAATCTCATCAATTTCTGAGATATGCCCGCCAAAAACACAAGCCGGTTCTACACCATAAGCGTGAATATCCGTCATTTGCAGTAATCCTGTCAAAAAATCAGAAGGTAATCGAACAGGATAAGCAAATTTGAGTAGTTTTTCAGCTCCATCTCGAGTAATTAGATAAGCCGTTGTTCTAATAATAGAACGTTTGGAATTTTTAGAAGGTTTTAAATATCTTGCTAAACGATAACGCTCTACTAAATTACGCATAATTGGAAATACTTTTGCTTTTCCGTGATCAAAGAAAACAATTTCTCTACGAGAAGGCACTTTTTTCAAAACATCTTCTAGAATTTGTTTAAAATAAAGCGAAACTATCGCATCATCTTCTAAAATAATCGCTTCCTGAATATTATTCGAGACGATATATTCATACATTTTAATATGGCTTAATGCACAGCCTATTTCACCCAATGTTAATGGTTTCCTTGCTGCATATTTTTGTGGATAAAAATCAAAATCAACTTGTTTAAGTTGTTCTTCTGTCAGCTCTTTTCCGTATACAGCATCAAAAAACTCAAATTCTAGACCTAAGCTATTTAGTCTTTCCAAAATTTCTTTTCTACGTGAGGAATTTTTTAAACTGATGATAAAAATAGGAGGTAGATTATTCATACTAATTAATCCTTATCTACAGTCTCTGATAATAAATTTGTCATACCCTTAATAAGTGAAATAAACTGTTTCTTTATTTCAACTTCACTAAATTTTTTAATATGAACTTTCATATTACGTTTATAAATATCCATTTTTTGGGGTGACTCTAATAAGTCTAAGGTTTTAGAAACAAATTTTTCTTGATTCCCTATTTCAATTAGCTCACCACATTTTCCATCATCCAATACTTCTCTTGGGCCAGTAGGACAATCCATAGCAATGACAGGTGTATTTAATATCATACTCTCAAGCAAAACAGTCGGCAGCCCTTCTCTTTCAGATGTATGGAGAAATAATTTGGCATTCTTTATATACGGATATGGGTTTTCTATTTCACCTAATAAGAAGCAACGTTCCTGCAAGCCTAGTTCATTAATAAGCATTTTTAAATTTTGTAATTCCGGTCCATTACCAATGATTAATAATTTTTCTTTTATCCCCTTTCTCACTAATTGATTAAAGATAATGATTAAATCTGAATGCCTTTTTATTTTATCTAATCTGGCAACTTGAACAAAATAATCAAAATCATACTGTGATGGCAATTTCTCGTTAGCAAGCGATAGAACTTTCTGTGTTTCCATTGGATTAAACAAAACTTCCAATTTATCAGAAGGCACATAGTTTATTAATTGTTGTTTCATATCTTCACAAATCGTGACGATTTTATTATATCTATTTAAGATCCTGAGATCCTTTTCTCTAATTTCATCTATTGCCGAGTGCTGCCATCTAATAATGGGACATTCTAACTTATCAAAATTAATATATGGGTCAAAATGATTACTAAAGTTAATAACCATATCATATTTTCCATCTAGAATATGCTCCATTAGAACTCTTTTCTTCTTTCTCTTTTCCTTGAAATTAAGAATTTTATAGTTAAATTTATTTATCCAATTTGTATTCCTTTTAGAAAACAAATTTTCTCTCATTAAATAATAATGCTTATCAAACAAATAGCTAATATTAACATTGCTAGGAATAAAGTGGTGAAATACATTATTTTCAGTGTCATAATCAATCAGAACATCTATATAAAGTTCTTCTTCATTTTGTAAAATAGAGAGATAATTCGCCAAAATACGCTCTATTCCTCCCATAATTAGCCACTTATGTAAAAACAATATCCTCATATCACTTTTCTCTATTTCTTTGTATTACCTAACATTTAGCTATCAATATCTACGACTCTTATCGTTTAATTATTCACAAAACCACTTCTATACTTTCTATGGCTTTGAATGTTTTTCTCAGTATCTTTTCTAGCCTAAATTTGGAGTTTCCAAAGATAATAAAAGTTACTTGAATTTTTGAAATAGATGTAACTGCCTATTTTATATAAACAAAACCCCACATAACAGTGGGGCTTGCATAATTAATAAATTATTTTGAGCTTGGAATGCTGAAGCGTTTGTTAAAGCGTTCAACACGACCACCAGTGTCAACAACACGTTGTTTACCAGTGTAGAACGGGTGGCAGTTGCCACATACGTCTAAGTTTAAATCTTTACCTACTGTTGAGCGGGTTTTAACTACATTACCACAAGAGCAAGTTGCAGTAATTTCTTTATATTCTGGGTGAATACCTTGTTTCATTGGAGAACCTCTAACGAGACCATATCGCCACTTGCCGAGCCTTCCTTCTGGGGCTGTACCGAACAAGTACCATATGTGATTAATAAAATGTTGAGCATAACTCAACGCCAAAAAGAGTGCGTATTTTAGATAAATTTCCTGCCAAGATCAACTATTAATGATTGCTATTTTATAAACTATTTAACAAAAACAATATTGAGCGTAATGCAGGTAAATCTCTATAGATTTGTGAGCTAGATCACACTTTTCATTTAGTTTTTTGAGACTTTATAAAAAAATAGTGTAAAATCGGATTCTATCCCTTTCTTTATATAACATTCTTCGACTAGGAGTAAACACAATGGCAGAACGTAAAGTGCTAGCAAATGCAATTCGTTTTTTAAGTATGGATGCTGTGCAAAAAGCAAATTCAGGTCACCCGGGAGCCCCTATGGGTATGGCTGATATTGCAGAAGTTTTATGGCGTGATTTTTTAAAGCACAACCCAAATAACCCTAAATGGGCTGATCGTGACCGCTTTGTTCTATCAAATGGACACGGCTCAATGTTAATTTATAGCTTGTTACATTTAACAGGCTATGATCTTTCTATCGAAGATTTAAAACAATTCCGTCAATTACACTCTAAAACACCAGGACACCCAGAATATGGTTATGCACCGGGTGTTGAGACTACAACAGGTCCTTTAGGTCAAGGTATTACTAACGCTGTTGGTATGGCAATTGCAGAAAAAACCCTTGCTGCACAATTTAACCGTGAAGGTCATAACATTGTTGATCACTATACCTACGCATTCTTAGGTGATGGTTGCTTAATGGAGGGTATTTCTCACGAGGCTTGCTCGCTTGCGGGTACATTAGGTTTAGGTAAATTAATTGCATTCTATGATGACAACAATATTTCGATTGATGGCCACGTTGATGGTTGGTTTACTGATGATACAGCACAACGCTTTGAATCATACGGTTGGCAAGTAATCCGCAATGTTGATGGTCACGATGCAGAGCAAATCAAATTTGCGATTGAAAATGCACAAGCTGAAACTGAACGCCCTACCCTTATCATCTGTAAGACAATTATCGGTTATGGCTCGCCAAATAAATCAGCTTCGCACGATTCCCACGGTGCACCATTAGGCGATGTGGAAATTGCAGCTTCTCGTGAGTTCTTAGGTTGGGAACACGCTCCATTTGAAATTCCTGAGGAAATTTATTCAGATTGGGATGCAAAAGCAAAAGGTACACTAGCAGAGAAAGATTGGAATGCAAAATTTGCAGCTTATGAATCTGCATATCCAGTATTAGCTGCAGAATTTAAACGTCGCTATGCAGGCGAATTACCAGCAAACTGGGAAACAGAAAGCAAAGCATTTATTGAGAAATTACAAGCAACCCCTGCAAATATTGCAAGCCGTAAAGCATCTCAAAATGCAATTGAAGCCTATGCACCAACATTACCTGAGTTCTTAGGCGGTTCTGCAGACCTTGCAAGCTCTAACTTAACCTTATGGTCTGGATCAAAACCAATCCGTGCTGATCACAATGTAGATGGTAACTATATCAATTACGGGGTGCGTGAGTTTGGTATGTCCGCCATTATGAATGGTATTGCCCTACACGGCGGTTTCATTCCTTACGGTGCAACATTCTTAATGTTCTATGAATACGCTCACAATGCAGTGCGTATGGCAGCATTAATGAAACAACGTGTATTATTCGTTTACACGCACGATTCAATCGGTTTAGGCGAAGATGGTCCAACTCACCAGCCAGTAGAACAAACAGCTTCATTACGCCTAATTCCAAACTTAGAAACGTGGAGACCGGCAGATCAAGTAGAATCTGCAGTAGCGTGGAAAGCGGCGGTTGAGCGTAAAGATGGCCCTTCAGCGTTGATCTTCACTCGTCAAAACCTTGCACAACAAGAGCGTACAGCTGAACAATTAGCGAATGTAGCTCGTGGTGGTTACATCTTGCGTGATTGCTGTGAAAAAGGCACTTGCCCAGATTTAATCTTAATCGCAACAGGTTCTGAAGTTGATTTAGCAATGAAAGCCGCAGATGTATTAGATAGCGAAGGTGTGAAAGTGCGTGTTGTTTCAATGCCAAGCACCAATGTGTTTGATAAACAAGATGAAGCATACCGTGAATCTGTGTTACCACGTTCAGTCACAAAACGTGTTGCCATCGAAGCACAAATTGCAGACTTCTGGTATAAATACGTTGGCTTTGAAGGTCGAATTGTAGGTATGAATAGCTTTGGTGAATCAGCTCCTGCTGACCAATTATTCAAACTCTTCGGTTTCACCGTTGAAAACGTAGTTGCAAAAGCGAAAGAGATTTTATAATACTTATATAGTACAAAAGCGGGAGAAACTCCCGCTTTTTTGTGCTTGTGATATGTAGTAAACGGTCATATTTCGCTAATTTTTTACAACTTGCAAAATTTTTGTCAAATTTTACCGCTTGCGTAATATTAAGGATTAATTCTTAATAATTCTATGCGATATAACACAGGCTTTTTAGAATGACTACCTTCTTCTTGGTAACCTAAATGCTTAGGAATATTAAACTCATAAACTGAGCCTACAGGCATCATCATCAAACTTTGTTGAAGCCCTGAGAACATATCTCTCACAGGTAAAATCACAGGTACATTATTTAATGTGCCTTCAAATAATTCGCCTTTCTCGTTATAGGACTTAAAGCGGATCTCCACTTCATCGTTGATAGTTGGCTTTTTGCCGTTACTTGCTTTAATAACTTTATATTGCAATCCTTGTTCAGTAGTTTGGTAACGTTGATTAGCCGAAACGGCAGCAGGTAAAGTTACTCCGCCAACCAATAATGCTAAGCTAAAAGTATAAAATGATTTCATCATTTTCATCAGATTCCTCTCTTGTGATAAAAGGCGTTTAGCCGCTACTGGTAGATTAGACAATCATTTTTTGTTTTTTTATTATTTAATTCAACTTTTTAATTAAATCTATTTGCTATTTCCTATTATTTTAGGCATATTACCCCTAATTAAATTTATCTTTATCATAGGAATTTTTTATGAACCAACAATATTCCAGCATACATACTAATATTCAAATGCTAGGCGACTTCTTAGGTCAAACTATCCGTGATGCTCAAGGCGATTATATTCTTGATTTAATTGAGAGTATTCGTGTGTTATCCAGAGACTCTCGCTCTGGCGATGAAACTGCCCGTGAGCAATTATTAGACAAATTAGCCAATATTTCTAATGATGATGTTCTGCCTGTTGCTCGTGCTTTTAGCCATTTTTTAAACTTAACAAATATTGCCGAACAACATCAAACGGTTTCACGCCATCATACCAATACATTATTAAGTAACCGTTCATTAGATTCACTTTTTCTTCGTTTGAAATCACAAAATATTCCTGTTGAAAAAGTGATTAAAACTGTGGAAGCCTTAATGATTGATTTGGTACTAACAGCTCACCCAACAGAAGTAACTCGCCGTTCACTTGGGCATAAACACGTTGAAATCAATAAATGTTTAGACCTATTAGAACACGATGACTTAACCGAAACAGAAAGTTATAAAATCAAACGCCGTTTAATGCAGTTGATTGCGTTAGCTTGGCATACCAATGAAATTAGAACACAACGCCCAACCCCTGTTGATGAAGCTAAGGGCGGTATGGCAGTGATTGAAAATAGTTTATGGACTGCTGTGCCTGAGTTCTGCCGCCAACTGAATTTCTATTTAGAGAAACATTTTGGGGTGCAATATTCTGTTAGTCTTGCACCTGTTCGCTTCTCTTCTTGGATGGGAGGCGACCGTGATGGTAATCCATTTGTAACCGCAGAAACTACTCGCCGAGTATTAAGAATGAACCGCTGGAAAGCAGCAGGGTTATTCTTAGAAGATATTAAACAATTAACCGAAGAGTTATCTGTTACACAATGTACGCCTGCCTTTCGTGCAAAATATGGCGATCATTTAGAGCCTTATCGAGTGGTGTTAAAAGGACTACGCCAAAAATTAACGAATACTGAAATTTACTATGCTGAACTGTTAGAAGATCGCATTTCTACTATTGATGAAAAAGAGATCTTAATCTCAGATAAGCAGCTTTGGCAGCCTTTATTCGACTGCTATGAATCCTTACAAGCCTGTGGTATGCGAATCATTGCAAACGGTGCGTTGCTAGATTGTTTACGCCGTGTAAGTTGTTTTGGGTTAGGCTTATCTCGTTTAGATATTCGCCAAGAAAGTACCCGCCACGAAACAGCGATTGCAGAAATCACTCGCTATATCGGCTTAGGCGACTACTCGCATTGGACAGAAGATGATAAACAAGCCTTCTTAGTGCGTGAGCTTACCTCTCGTCGCCCACTAATTCCAAATAACTGGACACCAAGTGCAGAAACCAAAGAGGTATTAGACACTTGTAAAATCGTGGCTGAACAGCCTCAAGGAGTAATTTCTGCCTATGTAATTTCAATGGCTCGTGAAGCCTCTGACGTGTTAGCCGTTCATCTTTTATTAAAAGAAGCAGGATGCAAATTTACTATTCCTGTTGCCCCACTCTTTGAAACACTGGGCGATTTAGATCACAGTGAAAAAGTGATGACTGATTTGTTTAATATCGGCTGGTATCGTGGTATTATCAATAATTATCAGATGATTATGATCGGCTATTCCGATTCCGCCAAAGACGCAGGAATGTTAGCCGCTGGTTGGGCACAATATCGAGCGCAAGAAGCATTAGTTAATTTATGTGAAAAATATAATATTGAGCTTACCCTATTTCACGGGCGTGGAGGCACTATCGGACGTGGTGGTGCTCCGGCTCATGCAGCTCTGCTCTCTCAGCCTCCTCGCTCACTAAAAAATGGTTTACGAGTTACCGAGCAAGGCGAAATGATCCGATTCAAATTAGGCTTACCTGCCGTTGCGGTGGAAAGTTTAGAACTTTACGCCAGTGCGATTTTAGAAGCAAATATCTTCCCACCACCAGAGCCAAAACAAGAATGGCGAGATGTATTAGCTAAAGGTTCGGAAATTTCCTGCCAAATTTACCGTGATATGGTGCGTGGTGAAGCGGATTTTGTACCATATTTCCGAGCAGCAACGCCCGAGCAAGAACTGTCTCGCTTACCGCTTGGTTCACGCCCAGCAAAACGCAATCCGAAAGGTGGCGTTGAAAGTTTGCGTGCTATTCCATGGATTTTTGCTTGGATGCAAAACCGCTTAATGCTGCCTGCGTGGTTAGGTGCAGGGCAAGCATTGCAGCAGCTCATTGATGATGGCGATGAAAAACTGTTAAAAGAGATGTGTAATGAATGGCCGTTCTTCTCAACTCGTATTGGAATGCTTGAGATGGTATTCAGTAAAGCAGACGTGTGGTTAGCGGAATATTATGACCAACGTTTAGTTGAGCCAACATTACATCGTTTAGGCAAAGCATTACGCACTCAATTACAAGCTGATCTCAAAACTGTTCTTGCCCTTGCCCACGATGGTCAATTAATGGCAGATTTACCTTGGATTGCAGAATCCATCGCACTGCGTAATGTGTACACAGATCCATTGAATTTGTTACAAGTGGAGCTACTGCACCGTATTCGTAATCAAGGTGAAAATGTCGATCCTGAACTTGAACAAGCCTTGATGATAACCATCACAGGTATTGCGGCAGGTATGCGTAATACAGGTTAGGTTAGGTTAGGTTAGGTTATACAAGCGGTTAAATTTGGTGACACATTTGCAAAATCCTGAATAAATTTAACCGCTTGTAGTCTATTAAACATAAAAAAGCGAGAACTAAATTCTCGCTTTTTGTTTAGTTAATACCGTAAGGCTCGGTATAAGGGATAATCCCTCGTTTTAACATTCTCGATACACCATTGCTATAGCTTGTACCAAAGCGTAGCTCAAAGTTAATACCGAATTTATTATCGTAGTAGAAATCATTAATCGTATCAGGCGAGCCGACCGGCGTTGAAACTAAGCGACGTGCCACATAAACATTCGCGGCCCAACAACAAGTGTTGTAATTTAGCGAAAGCTGTCCTTCAACCGGTTTTTTCAAGGCAAGATCGTGATAATAGCTTGTCATTACTGATACTTTATCAGTTACTTCCCAGCCTAATACACCACCGACTTGCTTAATAGATTGACCATATCTATTCGTATTTAAATTTTGATTGATATAATCTTTACTTGCATAACGATAGTTAAGTTGAATCAATTTATCTGATTGTGGTTTATATTGTAATGACATATTCGCCAAAGAAGTTTGATTTAAGCGAGTGTCATATTGATAACTACCGTGCCAATTCCATTTTTTATGGAATTTCCAGTTAGATTCAGCCGCCCACGAAGAAGAACGTTTGGTCGTGCTATTATCCGAAGTATCATCAATTTTTGATGGGCTTAAATAATAGGTTTGACCTAAACTAAAGTTGAATACCTCTTCACCTGTTTCATTATTAAAGAAGCGAGTCGTTCCACCGGCTGTAATTAAATTTGCTGAAGAAATTCGGTCTAAACCACTATAGCGGCGATCATTAAATAACGAGAAATAGTCATTTTGTAATAGTGCCGAATCATAACCTAAACTGACACTTTTTTGGCGTTTAGACCCAATATCGCTTTGGTTTTTGTATGGACGATAAATATATTGCAATCTCGGCTCAATCGTCTGATTAAAGCCTGATAATAGCTGTTTATCTGATTCTAAAACGGTTTTGAAATCTAACTTAATTTGAGGAAATACTCGGCTTACACTTTTCTTAATCTCTTCTGTACTCTCACTGCCTTTGCTTTGTAAATAATGCGTTGCGTATAGCTTGGCTTCTAAATTTAAGCTACCATAGCGGTTTGCTAATGGGAAATTCAGCGTAGGTTCTGCGTGGAAACGCCACGCTTTTGGCATTAGTTTACTGTCATTTTCAAAACGAGCCGCTTGGGCAAAAAATTTGAAATCACCACCTTTAATTAAGTCGTTTTTGTAATAATTAAAGTCAATTTGTGGAAGTACTCGGTAAGGTCCGACATCCAGCTCATCGAAAGTTTGAAATTTTTTACCTGAAATCGACAAATTATAATTTGGCTGATAGTAGCCTAATCTAAAATTTTGCGTTGCATAACCATCTGTACTATTACCGTAGTCAGAATCAAAATCAGAGAAATAACGCCTATCGCTTACTTTTGTATAATCTATCGAGAAACGCCAATCAGTTAAAAAACTCATTGCATGACGCCAATGGAACAAATAGCGTTTACGATCATCATTTTCTGGCTGATATTCAGTCAAGCGATCTTTTGCCATATATTCGGTTGCCACTAAGCCTTGCCCAATTTTGGTTAAATAACGAAACTCCGGGCTAAGTTGCCAGCCACGACGTGAGTAATAGGTTGGCGTAATCGTAACGTCCATATTCGGGGCGATATTCCAGTAAAATGGCTGAGAATATGTCCAACCATTTTTGCTTGAACGCTCAAAACTTGGAATAAGCAGACCTGTACGGCGACGATCACCAATCGGGAATTGTAGGTAAGGCGAATAGAACACAGGTACGCCCAACACTTTAAAACGAGCGTGCCACATTTCAGCATACTCTTCATCAACATGTTGGATCATCTCATTCGCTTCGATTTGCCACGAATTATCATCAGGTAAACAAGAAGTGAAACTTGCATTTTTAAGCGTACGTTTGCTATTACCAAACTCCCCAGACTCTGCAGTACCCCGTCCTTGTCTGCCGACTAATTGATAATTCGCATTCGTTAAGCTTGCATCTTTGGAAAGAAGATTAATCGTGGCATCCGCACCTGTGGCTTGAATTAAATTATCTTGATAGTTAAAGTTGCCTTGCAAATATGCCATTCTGGTATTTTCGCCATCTTGCTCAACTCGCACCTGATCCGCCCAGATCGAGCGATTGCCCTGTTTAACTGTTACATCACCCGTATAGGTTGCATCACGAGGCTGATTAATTACTGCACTATCCGCCTCAATCGTAATCGGCATTCTCAGTTGATCACCTTCAACCACTTCACCTTGAAAATGAGGTACACCAAGTAAGCATTGCTGCTTGAGATCAGCGGCTGCATAATTGCTATAACAAGCTGCCATCACAGCAAGAGAAAGTAAGCTATAACGCTGTTTCATTATTTTTCCTTTCTGAATTGGGAACAAGCGGTTAAGTTTAAGCAATTTTTTGCATTTATTTTTGCAGAGGCAAATTGCAATTTACCCCTACACTCAACATTTTCACTTCAATGTTTTGCAAAAAATTCTTAAAAAACGACCGCTTGATCATTAAATAATACGGGAAAACTGCTGTCTTCTCGCTAATTGTCTTGAATAGACATCAAAACATAAGCAAATATTACGGATTAACAAACGTCCACGCGGTAGCACCACGATGCCATCATCGTTAATCGTTAATAATTCATCTTCTGCTAATGGCTCTAATAAAGCCAGATCTTCAGCAAAATAGGCTTTAAAATCAATGCCGTACTGCTTTTCAATGGTTGCAAAATCAAGTTTAAAGTTACAAATCAAGGCTTTAATCACATCACGGCGAATACAATCATCTTGAGTGAGGGCAATCCCTTTATGTAACGCAATGCCGTTTGCTTCTACATCTGCGTAATATTGTTGTAACTCTTTGCGGTTTTGAGCATAAGTATCGCCCAGTAAGCTAATTGCCGAAACGCCCATACCTAATAAGTCGCACTCTTCTTGCGTTGTATAGCCTTGAAAGTTACGGTGTAAAATCCCTTTTTCTTGGGCAATAGCCAGTTCATCATCAGGTTTAGCAAAGTGATCCATACCGATAAATTTATAGCCATTCTCGCCTAAGAATTCGATCGATTTTTGTAAAATAGTGAGCTTTGTTTCGGGTGCTGGCAGTAGCTCTTCTTTAATTTTAACTTGTGCTGCAAAGCGACTGGGCAAGTGTGCATAGTTAAATACACTCATACGATCTGGGTTTAACTCTACTACACGTTGCAGTGTGTACATAAAGCTCTCGACATTTTGTTTTGGCAAGCCGTAGATTAAATCCACGTTGGTTGAAACAAAACCAAGCTCTTTTGCACGTTTCATTAATGCAAAAATAAATTCTTCATCTTGCTCACGGTTTACTAAACGTTGCACTTCTTTGTCGAAGTCTTGAATCCCCATACTAATGCGGTTAAAACCGATAGATTTTAGGTGATCTAACATATCGAGTTCAATTTCACGCGGATCCATCTCGATACTGATTTCAGCCTCTTCACTAATTTCAAAATTAGTGCGTAGCATTTGCATTAAACGAGCAGATTGATCTTCATCTAAATAGGTTGGTGTACCACCCCCCCAGTGAATTTGCGTTACCAAGCGGTTCGTAAATAAAGGGGCACGAGTTTTAATTTCACGCTCTAAATAGTCTAAATAGATTTCAACTTTATGACGATGGCGAGTAATCACTTTGTTACAGCCGCAGAAATAGCACAGTTTATGACAAAACGGAATATGCACATAAAGCGAAAGCGGACGCTCAGGGTAGCGAGCGGCAGCACGGATAAAATCATCATTGGTATAATTTTCGTTAAACTCTAACGCTGTTGGGTAAGAAGTATAACGAGGACCGGAATGGTTATATTTTTGAATCAGGGATAAGTCCCAAATAATTTCTGACATTAGATTGCCTTTCTCATTTCTTCAATATCTTTTAATAATTGCTCACACTCGGCTTTAATTTCAGCCTCAAGCTCAACTTCTTTCAATTCTCTCTCTAAATCAAGCTTCATTCGTTCATTGCGCTTTAGATTTTTACGCTCATCTAAAATCGGCATATTTTCAACCACTTCGTATAACGCCCACATCGCACTATAGTGGCTTAATTTTTTGCCTAATACATCAAGTAAGGGCTTTAAACGCAAAACACCTTCCGAAAAATCGCATTGCTCAGTGAGCATCGCTTTAGCGATCACCTCAAGGCTTTCTAAAATGCGAAGATAACGGGCTTTTTGCGCTTCTTTTGCCTGCTCAATCAGTTCTTGCTCACGCTTTTTCTGCAATTTTAACTTCAGCATTAAGTGAATCGCATAGCCTGCCATTGAAATTAGAATCAGAGCAGCAAGTACAATCAAGAATATCTTTAACATCATCTGATTTATCTATTAACGAAATTTATTAATATCCATAGTTTCAAATTGGCGTAATAACGCATCGCCATTATCGCCTTCTTCATCTTCATACTCAATGCCAAGTTCCGTCATTAATTCATCAATACGGTCTAAGCATTCATTCATAAATTTCTGATCTTCAGGTGATAATGTTTTTCCTGCTTCTAAATCATCTAATAATTGATTTAAGCATTCGTTATTTTCTAATTGCTCTAACTCTTGCTCTGGCGAAAGAATTGGTTTTACAGGCTCAACCGGCACAGGTTTAATCGTTCGACCTTTCTCTGGTTGATTTAAAAATTCCACCATT
The DNA here is from genome assembly GCF_041807705.1 of Mannheimia kashgarensis. Lineage (NCBI taxonomy): Bacteria > Pseudomonadati > Pseudomonadota > Gammaproteobacteria > Pasteurellales > Pasteurellaceae > Mannheimia > Mannheimia kashgarensis. Next base: position 49,141 of record NZ_JBGTYY010000008.1, on the reverse strand, counting down.
AATGGCACTTTTTTACGGCTACCAATACGCGGATCTTTCACCTCTTTCACTACCGCCTTTTTCTGCTCTGCAGAATCAGCATTACGAGAACCTGTCGGCAAGCCTTTATGCTTACGCTTACGCTTTTCCTCACGGGCTTGAGCATCTAACTCATAGCGTGTTAATTTACGATTTTTGCCACCACCTAATTTCGGTGTAGGTTGTTTTGGTTTATCTGTTTTTCTTTCCGGCATAATGTCGGTAATGCGGCGTGTTTTTTTTGTACGACTCATAATTCTTTATATAGTTAAAAATTTAATAAAAGCCGATAGATTATGTAACAAAGTCAAATGTAGGGGCAGATTCTATGCCCACCCGTTAATCAATACGGACAGGCACAGGGCCTGTCCCTACAATAATTTAAAAATACACAATATCGGAATAGTTATTCTACAGGGAATTAAATCCCCTTAATAGCTTTGGTTTTAATTCATCATTCCAATCAATGATACGTGTTTAAGAAATGTTGGTAGGCTTTCAGGAATTTCTCAAAATCATCTAAGCCACAAAAAGCAATGCTCTCTTCATTATAAAAATGAAAACCATCTTCCATTTCTTCTTCATCAAAGGCTGCATCTAGGTTGTTTGCTTTTGCCATCACTTCATCATAATCAAAGTAAAGGCTGTATTCACGCCCTTCAAATACACATTCATAATGATTTGGAAAAACCGCCCTGCAATTTTTAATTTCAGCGAAAATAGCTTCCAACTCTTTTGGATTGCCTGTAATTTCCGTATTCAACCAACGAGCAAACGCTTCGTGATCCATCGAACATTTCGCCACAACACCGTGAATACTATGCGTAAATTGATATTCCATACCTATTCTCCTTTGAATTGGTCTGTTTGGCTATTATAGCCTAACAAGCGGTGGATTTTTGGAAAAATTTTACCATTTAGCTTAATAATAATTGCCACATCTCTCTCACAAACTCTCTCTCCTCCACAAATTCCGTTGCTTCAACCACACTTTCCTTGTGAACTAAGTTTAAATGATGGATTTTATTGCGAAGTGAGGTGTAGCAATGTTTGAGCTGTTCACTCTGTTGTAAACTTAAAATCCCACATTCCACAGCACTGTCGAAAATGCGGACATTATCCGGCCATACTGCCATTTTCGGATGTTGGTGGCTGTGAGCCAGCACTAAATATTGAGCGATAAATTCAATATCGGTAATACCGCCTTGATCGGTTTTGATATTAAATTTATCTTGTGAATGAGAACTCAGGTGCTGATACATTTTTTCTCGCATTTCGCAAATTTCTTGGCGTAATTGACCGCTTGTACGAGGTAATGCCAAGGTGGATTGGCGAATCTGTTCAAATTTCTGCCTTAAATGCTCAGCCCCAAATACACATCTTGCTCGCACAAGGGCTTGGCTTTCCCACGTCCAGGCTTCATTTTTTTGGTAATGCTCATAGGCATTGAACGTGCTGACTAAAAGCCCTGCTTCGCCTGATGGACGAAGACGCATATCCACCTCATATAACACGCCAGCACTAGTGTTTAGGTTAAAAATAGAGTTAATTTTTTGAGCCAATTTTAAGTAAAATTGATGGCTTGAAATCTCCTTTTTACCACCAACGGTTTGGCTATCTTCTGGGGCGTTATGTAAGAAAACCAAGTCGAGATCGGAATTGTACCCCAGTTCAATCCCACCTAATTTTCCATAACCTATCACTGCAAAGCCTGTTTCATCAGCCTCTAAATGCTCAGGTGTGCCGAAACGTTGGCTGACTTGCTTCCACGCCATATTTACTACTGCACTAATAATAGCTTCTGCTAGATAAGTCAGGTGATCGCTGATCTTCATTACAGGCAACACACCTAAAATATCAGCCGCCGCAATGCGTAAAATTTGCGTTTGTTTAAACTGGCGTAAGCCATCAATCAAAGCTTCTTCATCTTCTTCTGGAATACGAATTAAATAATCCTGCAAGGCTGATTGATACTGTTCAAGCTCTAGCACTTCGGTTAAACCGTTGTATCTTATTAACTCATCAAGCAACATTGGGTAACGAGCGATTTGCTCGGCAATCATTACCGATTTGCTACAAAGCGTTAAAAGCTGTGGCAAAATCTGTTCCCGCTCTACCATCAATTCGAGGTAAGTTGTACGGGTTGTGATTTTATCCACAATATTGAGCAAGCGAGGTAACAGCAATAAATAATCTTCACGCTCAAAAATGCTATCGGCCACTTTTGGCATTAAATTGCGAAGAACTTCCCGTCCTCTTACCCCAATCGGACGTTTTATCCAATCTTGGAAAGTAGTGGAGAAATGGTGTAAAATCGTCTCATAATCACTTTCTGCAACTTGAGGGTAATTTTTTAATACCGCAGATAGATCTTCTAATGTAATGGTGTAATTCAGAATATCTTTCCACTCAGCTAATTTTTCATTTAGTGGGGAGGTTTCATCTTCACTCTCTTCCTCACCGATTAGCTCATTAAAAATCTGGCGAACCTCGTTTTGATAGCCATTTAAAACGGCTAAAAAGCCTCCCCAATTATCAAATTGATGTTCTATAAAAATAGCCGTTTCGCTATTTAAGTCTTTTTTCCAATAGCTCTGGCAAGCAAAAATAAGGCGAGCTTGATCATCAAAATACGTTGGCAACGTTTGTGTTTGTTTATCGTCAATCGCTTGTAACACATTCTCCACTTGGCGGTAAAAAATGTAGGCATTATGCAGTTTTACGACCTGTGCTTGAGTGAGTAAATTCAGCTCGCTCAAGCGTGGGAGAACTTTTAACAGGCTACGCTCTTGTAAAATTTTATCTCGTCCGCCACGAATCATCTGGAAGGTTTGTACGATAAATTCGACTTCTCGAATGCCGCCCGCACCGAGTTTGATATTATCCATCAAGTTACGGCGAACCACTTCACGGCTGATTTTCTGCTTCATTTCACGCAAGGATTGGATCGCCGAAAAATCCAAATAACGGCGGTAAACAAAAGGGCGTAACATCTGCTTTAAGTAGCGATGATTGATGTTTTGGCTATCTTCACCCAAAATTTTCGCTTTGATCATCGCATAACGCTCCCAGTCTCGCCCCTGCTCTTGGTAATAATCTTCCATTGCGGTAAAACTAAGCACCAATGCTCCGCTGTCGCCAAAAGGGCGAAGTCGCATATCGGTACGATACACAAAGCCGTCTACAGTAATATCATCAAGGGCTTTAATCAACCTCTGCCCAAGTCGGGTAAAGAATTTGCTGTTTTCAATCGGCTTACGTCCCCCTTCTGTTTCGCCTGCATCGGGGTAAGTAAAAATAAGATCGATATCAGAAGAAAAATTCAGTTCTCCTCCGCCAAGTTTCCCCATTCCCAAAATCAGTAGTTCTTGCTGTTCGCCTAAGCTATTCATTGGCGTACCGTACTCTTCGCAACACTTTTTAAACAGCCAATCCCGTGCGGCTAAAATCAAACTTTCCGCTAAGTCTGACAAGCGTTGAAACACAAATTCAACCGTAGCCAATTTATTTGATTGTATAAAGCTCAAACGAGATAATTCCTGATGGCGGAATAGTCGCAATACTCTGTTTAATTGTTCTTCATTTTCAATTGTGGCTAATAGCTCATTTAAACAAGCTGGATAATTACCACACGCCTCTACTGTTGGAGGAGAATTAATCCATTGTTCCAGCAAATCAGGCTGTTTTTGCAAGGTTTGTTTAACTAAATTAGACATTGCCATTGCTACAACAAGCGGTTGAATTTGCTCAGAATTTTGCNGCAAGGTTTGTTTAACTAAATTAGACATTGCCATTGCTACAACAAGCGGTTGAATTTGCTCAGAATTTTGCAAATCGGTTGGTACATTAAGTTCGGATTGGGAGATTAGGGTGGTAAGCATAGAATAAACATCGTAGGGGCAGGTCCTGTGCCTGGCCGCAAATCATAGATGATATTCGGGCGGGCACAGGACCTGCCCCTACAAATTTACAAAAAATTTGTAAAATTCAACCGCTTGTTAAAACACTCTCTTAAACGGCTTAATAATCACATCGCCATATACGCCAGCATCAACATAAGGATCTTTGCTTGCCCATTGTTGAGCTTCTTCAAGAGAGTTAAATTCAGCAATCACAGTTGAACCTGTTACGCCAGTGCCATCTTCTGTTGGGTTTGGACCTGCAATTAATAAACGACCTTCTGCCTGTAATTTTTCTAAACGAGCTAAATGTGCAGGGCGTACTTCTAAACGCTTTTCCAACGTATTAGGATTATCTTGTGCAAAAATCACATAATACATACTATTCTCCTTTTTCGGTAGGTGAGGTAATTAATGATAAGGCTTCATCTAATTCTAGGTTATTTTCTCTCGGCACAGCACGAGGTTTGCCCTCTTTATCTACGGCAACATAGGTAAATAATGCTTCTGTAACCAGAAAGCGTTCACGAGCGCCGTTATAAACTTGTTTGATAAATACTTCTACTTTCACTTGCATTGAGGAGCGCCCAACGTGCATCAATTTACCGTAGCAGCATACTACATCACCAACAGAAATAGGACGATGGAAGATCATTTTATCAACAGTTACGGTAACCACTCTGCCTTTAGCAAGTTCTTTCGCTAAAATCGCACCACCTAAGTCCATTTGCGACATAATCCAACCACCAAAAATATCGCCATTAGCATTGGTGTCTGATGGCATAGCGAGTGTTCTTAAAATCAGTTTCCCTTCAGGGCCTTTATCATAGGGATTATTTTTCATCTTGTTTTTCCTGCTTTTCAGTCTCTTTTAGGTAAGGGTAAAGTACAAAACCTGTTATTACTGTTGCCACCAATGTTAAACCAATAATGCCGAAAGATTTAAAATCAACCCAAACATCTTCTGATAAATATTGACTAATATAAATATTAAGCAACATACAAATAATAAAGAAAATTGCCCAACCGAAGTTGATTTTATTCCACACTTGATCCGGCAAATTAATTTCCTTGCCGAGTAATTTTTTAATTAGAGGAACTTTAAACACAAACTGACTCACTAATAACACTAGAGCAAAAAGCGAGTAAACAATAGTTACTTTCCATTGTAAATATTTCACTTCATTAAAATAAGCACTGAGTAACCCAAAAAAGACTACTGCTCCGCTCATAATAAGCTGTTGCTTTTCAATTTTACCATAAAGCACTTTTAAGGCGATCATCTGTGCAATCGTTGCAATCACTAATACAATAGACGCCATTTGAATGCCGTCCATTTTATAAACAACAAAAAACAGAATTAGCGGAATAAATTCAAGTATTTGTTTCATTTCATCTCCATTAATTTGCCGGCGTTTGACGATAAACTTGGTAAAAGCGGAAGCTAAAAATTGCCATAAAGACATTAATTACCGCACTGAAAATAACAGTAATGACTGCACCAACAATATCATTACCAAAAACCGCAAGTAATCGAGATAACATACCCGGTAATAAATAAGAAATCACACAGAATAAAATTAACGGTAGCATTTTTCTTCTTGATAATTGAAAAGTAAATTTAATGCTTTCTGATAAGGTTTTCTGTGGTTTTTCTAATAAATAAGCGTAAATCACAAGCGATAATTTAACGAAAAAATAAAAACCAGCCACTAGCACAGGCAATGCAATAATTACCGTTTCAGGCGATGCTATCGCAAAAGATGCTCCCAATGAAAGGGGCAGAACCATAATAAATTGTAAAATTAGCACAGGTAAAAAGTGTTTTAATGCACCACCTGCATTTTGGAAAAAGTGCTGATAATTGCCATTGTTGATAGATTGAATGTTTAAAATCATCAATACCGTTAGAAAGAGATTAGCGATCCCTAATAATACTGTCGGCATTAAAATAGACAATAATTTTGAGCTATCAATTTGAATTTGTTGCGGCTGCTGGTCTGCTGCTATTTCTGGCGAAGCTGGCAATAATAAAATAAACACCAGTTGCACCACCACAATAGTGATTATCGCAAACAGTGTGAAAGATTGCTGATTACGCATAAAATTCCAACTTTGTTGTAATAAATCCACAAATTTAATTGGCATAAAATATCCTTCAAATACGTTGTAAACATTTTGTTGTAAAGTATAGCAAGTGTTAGCCTAAACTGCATTAACCTATTGTAGATTTTAGCAACTTAGCTACAATAAAAGAAAAGATTAAAAGAGAAAATACTATGTTTAGCCTATTTGAAGCAGGGCAACGCTATCTAAACACCTTGCCTAATCAGAAAAAGTTGGCGAACTTTATGCCTGATTACCACATTATTCGCCTTGTTAAATTTTCTTCTAAAGTAATGCCTGCTTTTGCGTGCTTTGCTATAGTCTGGCAATACTTTTTTACCGACCCTACTCAATCTGTTTTAGCAAATTCTGTTATTACGGCTATTTTTGCCATTTCTATCCCTTTTCAAGGGCTTTATTGGCTGGGTAAACGGGCAAGATCGCCACTTTCTTTATCCTTGTTGGAATGGTATGAATCGCTCAGGCAAAAATTAATTTCCGCACAGGTAAAATTAGAAGAAACACAAGCGGTGCCTTCTTTCCAAGATTTTGCAAATTTACTGAAATTAGCGGAAGAAACGTGGGGAAATGAATATTTCGATGAGCTTTAAAAGCCTAAAAGAAAAAAGCTCCACTCAATAATTAAGTGGAGCAAAACTTTTGTTCTAATTCTGGAGGTTTGAATTACTGTTTTATAAAAGGAGACAAATAAAACAAGAACAAAAGAAAATTCTTTGGCTCCTCCTGCGGGACTCGAACCTGCGACATATGGATTAACAGTCCACCGTTCTACCGACTGAACTAAGGAGGAATTTACAGAGCAGAATAATAAGCTAAAACGTTTTAGCCGTCAAATAAAATAATGAACCTTCGTTCATTATTTACATTTATTTACGCTTTTCGCATTGAGAATACTTAATTAGTGTTACACACAGAGCAGTTTTTTTGCTTAGGCAATGCCATTTCTCGTACTGAAAAATGTAAACCATCAATTATCAGCAATTTTCCTGATAATATTTTGCCGATATTCAGTAAAACTTTTATCGCTTCTAATGCTTGAAAGCTACCAATTACCCCAACAATGGGAGCAATAACCCCTGCTTCGACACAGCTTAATGTGCCATCGCCAAATAAACTACTCAAACATTGGTAGCAAGGTTCATTTTCTTGATAGCTAAATACACTAATTTGCCCTTCAAAACGGATTGCTGAACCTGATACAAGCGGTCGTTTTTGCTTAAAACATTGCAAATTGAGTTGATTACGAACAATTACGTTATCAGTACAATCTAGCACTAAATCGCTTTGAGCAATAAGCTCTGCCCACTGCTCATCACTGCATTTTCGGTTAATCGCTTCAATCTGAATATTCGGATTAATGGCTTGCAAACGAGCTTTTGCCGATTCCACTTTAGGCTGCCCAATGGTTTCATCAGTATGCAAAATTTGGCGTTGTAAATTAGAAAGCGAAACTGTATCGAAATCAACTAAAGTAAGATGCCCAACCCCTGCTGAAGCGAGATATTGCGAAGCAGCACAACCTAAACCACCTAAACCGACAATCAACACACGGCTTGATTTTAATTTTTCCTGCCCGTCAAAATCGACACTTTTGAGAATGATTTGGCGGTTATAACGAAGGGTTTCGTGATCGGTGAGTTCCATTATTTATCCTAAATCCATAGATTGAAAACAAAGTAGGGGCGAAAAATTTTTCGCCCTTTCATTTAGATAATATTTGGGGCGAAAAATTTTTCGCCCCAAATATTATCTAAATGAAAGGGCGAAAAATTTTTCGCCCCTACATTTATTTCTGGAAAATGTTATTTTAAAAGAAAATTAAACGACTGAACCGTTACTTTTTCCCCAGTTTCCACGTTGCCTCGTTCAGCTTCCAGCACAATGAAACAATTACTTTCATTGAAAGCACTGAAAATATGCGAACCTTGTGTGCCAATCGGTTTAACTTCTAATTCGCCTTTTTCATTTGCATAGTAATAACCACGCTGAAAATCTTGGCGACCAACCGCTTTTTTCAATTTTTCTGCACTACAAGCGGTGAAATTTTGCGTAAGATTTGCAATTTTATCTGCTGATAATCCTGATAATTTCGCTAACGCAGGGTGTACTAACTGGTAAAATGTAACCAATGCAGAGACTGGATTTCCCGGTAAACCAAAGAACCACGCCTTTTCCAATTTACCGAATGCAAATGGTTTGCCCGGTTTCATTGCAATTTTCCAAAAGCCAATTTCGCCTAATTTTTCTAATACCGTTTTAGTAAAATCTGCCTCGCCAACCGATACACCACCGCTAGTAATCACAACATCAGCTTTCTCTTGCGCCTCAATAAAGGTTTGTTCAAATAAGGCTTCATCATCAGGCAAAATGCCAAAATCTAAAATCTCACAGTTGAGTTTTTCCAACATTAAACGTACGGCAAAACGGTTAGTGTCGTAAATTTTTCCATCTGCCAAAGGTTCTCCAACTGAGGTTAATTCATCGCCCGTCGAAAGGATTGCCACTTTTAATTTTGCAAAAACAGGCACAGAGGCAATGCCAAGTGAAGCCAGCAAAGGCAAACTCGCGACATTCAATAACGAGCCTTTTTTCAGTACCAATGCACCTTGTTTAACATCTTCCCCAATGCGGCGAATGTTACTGCCTAATTTCGGAATATGGTTAAAGGTTACAGAGCCATCATCATTTAAGGTAGTTTCCTCTTGCATTACAACGGCATCAACACCATTTGGCACTAACGCACCTGTCATAATACGTACACATTCGCCTACTTGGAGTTCACCATTAAACGGATTACCCGCAAAGGCTTTGCCTGCAACTTTTAAGGTTAAATTTTGCTCTAAATCGGCAATGCGTACCGCATAACCGTCCATCGCGGAATTATCAAAATTCGGTACGTTAATTGGTGAGAAAATATCTTCTGCCAGCACTCGATTTGCACATTCATTTAATGGTAACTGCTCAACCGTTGTTGGAGCAGGCAAGCGGGCAAGCATATTCTCTAAAGCATCAGAAAGAGGTAAAAGCGCCATAATATCTCCTATTCAATTAGCTCACTTGCACGAAGAAATCACGCACACCAATAAGCAAGTTATTCACCGCAATCGCTGCCAAGATTAAGCCCATTACACGGCTAATAATTGCCGCTCCTGCATTACCGATTAAATGCTGAATTTTATTTGCTGCCATTAGCAATAGATAAGTAATAAATAATACAAGCATCATAATACCGGCTGTAATGAACTGATCACCTACACTAAAGCGATGATTATCGGTTAATAACACAATCGCCATCATCGCCCCGGGTGAGGCAATAGAGGGAACAGCTAACGGGTAAACGGCTAATTCACTTAAACTACTATTCATTTTAATTTCTTGATCCGGCTTGCTTTCGCCAAAAATCATTGTCAAAGCGAATAATAAAAGCACTAAACCACCCGCAGCTTGGAAAGCAGGTAATGGAATTTGCATTGACTCTAATAAAATCTGCCCACCAATCAGGAAGAAAATTAAAATACCTCCTGCAATGAGTACCGCATTTAACGCAATTTTGCGACGTGCTTCAATCGGTAAGCCAATGGTTTTCGCCAAATAAACAGGAACAGAACCAATCGGGTCAATAACCGCCCATAAAACCACAAATTGTACCGCTAATGAATCAAACATATTCTCTCCTGCTATATCAAATTTCTAATTCGCAAAATTTTAGCATAAATTGACCGCTTGCAGGACATATTCCACCATAATTTATCAAAATTAAGTTCTATTCAACATAGTATATTGAATAGAACTTAATTTTCACTCCAAACAATTTTAATTGTGTTGAAATTTCCTATGCTAAAATACGTAAAATTTTTAACAAAATAGACCGCTTGTAATGATATTTTTCACAGATTTAATTTTAAAACGTGGGCATTCTGTCCTGATTGATAATAGCTCTGCCACCATTCATACAGGGCAGAAAGTTGGTTTGGTAGGGAAAAATGGGTGTGGGAAATCCTCGCTTTTTGCACTCCTTAAAAATGAGTTACAACCTGAAGGGGGCGATGTTTCGCTGCCGAAAAACTGGGCAATTTCGTGGGTAAACCAAGAAACGCCTGCGTTGGATATTTCCGCTCTTAATTACGTCATTCAAGGCGACCGTGAATACACCAAATTAATAGCTGAGCTTGATGAAGCCAATGCGGCAAATGATGGCAACCGCATTGCCACCATTCACGCCCATTTAGACACCATTGATGCGTGGACAATTCAAGCCCGAGCCTCTACCCTGCTCAATGGCTTAGGTTTTAGCACCGAAGAACTCCAACTGCCAGTAAAATCATTTTCGGGTGGTTGGCGTATGCGACTGAATTTAGCCCAAGCCCTAATTTGTCGCTCTGATCTATTACTACTTGACGAACCAACCAACCACTTAGATTTAGATGCGGTGATTTGGCTAGAGCGTTGGCTCACCAACTATCGTGGCACATTACTACTGATTTCTCACGACCGTGATTTTTTAGATCCAATTATTGACCATATCATTCATATTGAACATCAAAAACTCAACGAATATACAGGCAATTACACCTCGTTTGAAATTCAGCGAGCAACTAAAATCGCCCAGCAAAACGCCGCTTATCAGCAACAGCAACGCAAAGTAGCACATTTGCAGAGCTTTATTGACCGCTTCAAAGCGAAAGCCACCAAAGCAAAACAGGCTCAAAGCCGTATTAAAGCGTTGGAGAAAATGGAGCTTATCGCCCCTGCGTATGCTGATTCACCATTTGAATTTGAGTTCCGCCCACCGCTTGCCTTACCTAGCCCATTATTGATGATGGAAAAAGTCAGTGCCGGTTATGCCGATAAAACCGTATTGGAATCGGTTAAACTAAATTTAGTGCCCGGTTCTCGCATTGGCTTACTTGGGCGAAATGGTGCGGGTAAATCAACCTTAATCAAATTGTTAGCAGGCGAACTCCCGCCACAAAAAGGCTCAATGCAACTGGCAAAAGGCGTTCAGCTTGGCTATTTTGCTCAACATCAAGTAGATACTTTGCGTTTTGATGAAAGCCCTCTTTGGCATTTGCAAAAAATCGCCCCTGAAAAAACCGAGCAGGAATTGCGTAACTACTTGGGCGGCTTTGATTTCAAAGGCGATAAAGTGGTGCAAGAGGTAAAATCTTTTTCAGGTGGTGAAAAAGCTCGTTTAGTACTTGCTTTGATTGTTTGGCAACGCCCTAATCTGCTGTTATTAGACGAACCAACCAACCATTTAGATTTAGAGATGCGACAAGCCCTTGTTGATGCCCTCACTTATTATGAAGGCTCGCTCGTTGTGGTTTCACACGATCGCCATTTACTTCGTAGCACCGTGAACGAATTTTATTTGGTACACGACCGTAAAGTGGAAGAATTTAAAGGCGATTTAGACGATTATCAAAAATGGCTGAATGAACAAAATGCACTAGCTCAAGAGCCAAAATCAGCCCTTGCAAAAGATTCGCCAAATTCGACCGCTTGTGAACCTACAGCAAATGAAAACAGTGCAGCAAACCGTAAAGAGCAAAAGCGTTTAGAAGCCGAACTCCGCCAGCAAACCGCCCCGCTGCGTAAAAAAATCACGCAGCTGGAAAAAGAGTTGGAAAAAGCTACGGAAAAATTAAATCAACTTGAGTCTATTCTCGCTGAGAGTGAGATTTACGAAGCGGAAAATAAGACGAAATTAACGGATACACTCGCCAAACAGCTAGAGGCGAAAAGGCAGGTTGAAGATATTGAAATGCAGTGGTTAGAAGCACAGGAAGAGTTGGAAAAGATGCTTTCGGAATAAATCTCCAAATAAGGCTAAGACTAAATTTGATTTCTTAGCCTTATATATTGAATTACTTAGTATATATTGCTTGAGAGTTTTTTATAGTTTCTCTCATTGTTTCTTGAGTTTTCTCCATCATTTCTGAAGGATCTAATTTATCTCCCCATTCAGTAACTTTATTGTTTAATAAGGTTACAAATAGTCTATCTTGAGATAGCATTTGATTATCAACTATAGTAAATCCCACAGCAGATAACCCCCAATAGCTCAATACTTCAACCATTCCTTTATCTGTATTTTTAGCTGAAACTTTTTTAGGCTCACCCAACAAGCTAATTGTCTCTTGTTTAGACATTCCCATATGCAATTTCATTGCTAATTGATTGTATGTAGGCTTAGGCACACAACTAATTAAAATTATAGTCATCAGAATTACAATAACTTTTTTCATACTTAAATTCCCATTTAATTTTAATACTATTTCTAACTTTGATAAATCATCAAAAAATAACATTGCAAACCTAATTTAGGTTCAAACATATTCTAATATAGACCGAACATCGGTTCAAGATAATTTGCACCTAAAATAGGTGCAAATGAGTAACCTAAGATTATCTATCTATTCCAATGAGCATACTTGGCTGAGAGAAAAATTCATAAAACGCCGCCAAGAACTCAATCTTTCTCAACGTGCATTATGTGAAAAAATGGGCGTTGTTTCGTCGTTCGTTGGAAAAGTGGAAACTGGAGTAAGAAGATTAGACATCTTTGAATTTATTGCTTATTGCGAAGGATTAGATTTAGATCCTTTATCTGTATTACAAGAAATTGAGAAACAATTCCCTAATAAATAAAGGCATTGAGCCACAAACTCAATGCCTTTATTTTCAATGCAAAATATCTATACTCTCGGCTTGGTTTCAGCCAAAATACTGTATTTATTATTCATTTCTTCCGCCCAAGCGGTTAAATTTGGGTGATTTTTTTCAAGATCGTAGCCGATTTTATCTAAGCGGAATGCCCACCAATCAATTAATGTCACCGCAGTTAATGTGCCTAAATTCAGCTCTGTGCCAAATTCTTGCAAAGCCTCTTCCAACTGTTGGAAAGTGCGGATATTTCTTTCCATTAATTGCTCGTGTCGGCTTAGCCACCATTCATTTTCAGGGCGCGCCATTTTTTCTTGGATAATGGTGTGCATTGTGTTTTCCATAATGCCATCAGCCAAGTTATGCAATGCCAATACAGCCCAGCGTGGTTTACCCTCTTTTGGCAGTAAAGGGGAATTATTGCCTTTTTGGTCTAAATATTCGCTAATGAGTAAACTGCCGAATAGCCAGTGTCCGCAGTTGCGTTGTAAGGCTGGAATACGCCCTAATGGGTTGTCTTGGTTGTGTGGCGAGTTTCTGTCCATTGCAGCAGTTACACGCAACATTTCTACTTTGTCATCTAGTTGATGGTGTTTAATGACTACAAGAGCTTTACGAGCAAAAGGGCTTGTTGTTGAATACCAAAGTTTCATATTGTTCTCCATTTTCGTTGGTGTATAGCAACTGTATCCCCCAAAATATTTGGCAAGATACAAATTCGTTAATTAAACCGCGTGAGCATTCCACTGTGAGCCATCACGGACGATGGCATTAATCACGGTTAAAAGCTTACGCATACAGGCGTTTACCGCCACTTTGAACGGTTTGCCACGAGCAATCAGCCGTTCATAAAATGCCTTGAACTTCGGTTCGTGTTGGCGGGCGACATTCGCCGCATTATAAAGTACGTTTCGTACCGCTTGTCGCCCACCCGAACAGCGACTATGCCATTTCTGGCTACCGCTCTCTTTCGGGTGTGGGGCAACACCAACCAGTGAAGCGATTTGCTTGTGGTTGAGCTTGCCGAGCTCAGGGAGCATTGACATCAAAGTTGCACTCGTGATTGCACCTATCCCTTTGATGTCATTGAACTTTTTTAAAGTGTCGTCAAATACAGCCGTCGCTTGATTGATTTGTGTTTCCAGCTCATCAATTAAACGGTCAAAATGGGCAATCAACTGTTGGACACTTTCCCGCTGGCTGTCGTGGACTTGGTGAAGGCGGTTTTTCTCCGCCACCCGCATTTCAACCAGTTGGGTACGGCGTAAAACCAATGCTTCTAATTGCTCCATTTCAGGTGTTGGCGGAAGATAAAGTTGTTTTTCAACCTCATCGTCCAAAACCAGCATTTTGGCGTAAGATGCCAGCATTTTTGCATCTTTTGCATCGGTTTTCGCCAACGATTTAGCCATTGCAAACTGATGCGTTTGACGTGGATTAGCAATCACCACCCGAAAATCCGCACGATGAAGTGCTTTGGCGAGTGGGATTTCCAAGCCGCCTGTGCTTTCTAAGACAACTAGGCTTAGATTTGCACAATTTTTCAGGTATTCCACCGCTTGTTGGATACCTTTGGGGTTGTTGGTAAAAGTTTTGGTCTGTTTTCGACTACTGATACCGACAACAAAACTACGTTTAGCAACATCAATGCCACAGAAATTAAGTTCATTCATCGTAACCTGCCTTGTATTCGGGTTGTGTTCGTGCAACTGTTCGGTTTTTGTGATGAAAGTTATTCGGGCGGGCACTGGACCCGCCCCTACGAGGCTGTAGCATATTATTATATGCAAATTTTTTGCCAAAAATGACCGCTTGTAGGCTCTGCTTGAACGCAAATCCGTTCATTTTCGTATTCAAATTCAAGTTGATAAGCGTGTAAATACACCCGGTCAACCGCAGTTCCTGAATAAAGTTTATCGCCTAGAATCGGGCTGCCTAAACTTTTCATTGCCACCCTTAGTTGGTGGGTTTTGCCTGTTTTCGGCTGCAAAATAAAATGACGAAGTGATGGCTCAAGCGTATTAGAGGTAAATTGTGTTACTGCAGGGTTATCTTTGCTGTGGCACAATTTCCACGCTCCATTACGGCTTTTTTCCATATCGCCTACAATTCTGCCTTGCTTTTTCTTCGGTTTTTTATCGCTTAATGCCCAATAGGTTTTCCAAATTTTATGTTGTTCAAATAAATGATAAAACTTCGCAGCCGCTTCTTTATTTAAGGCTAGAATCAACAATCCAGAGGTAATTTTATCAAGGCGATGAACCAGCCAAACCTGTTCAACATTAAGCTGGCGAGCCATCATTTCCGTTAAGCCGATTTCCGTCTCGTCTTTATGCACACTTAAACCATCAGGTTTGTTGATAATAATAAAATCGGGGTGCTGATAACAAATAGGCAATGTTAAGGTCATTTTGCTATAATCTCGTTTATTTTTGACTATTTTAGCAAGGAATTACGATGGCTGTTACCATTTATTTAGTTCGACACGGTAGAACCGTTTGGAATATTGAAGGCAGATTACAAGGCTCAGGCGATTCCCCTCTTGTAGAAGAAGGGATTATCGGGGCAAAGAAAACAGGTATTGCGTTAAAAGATGTGCCTTTTACAGCAGCCTATTCCAGTATGCAAAAACGGGCTCAAGATACCGCAAATTATATTTTAGCGGAAAATAACTTAAGCGATATTCCCCACTTCCACCATAAAGGGCTGAATGAATTTGATTTCGGTAGTTGGGAGGGAATGAAATCCCTTGATTTACAAGAGAATGAAGAATATTTGATAATGAAACGCACCCCTGCGGAATATCTAGCAAAAGCAAATGGCGGCGAGCGATTTGAGCAGCTTTATCAACGTGTTACTCGGGTTTTTAATCAAATTGCTCAGCTTCATCAAAATAGTGGCAAGATATTGATTGTTTCACACGGAATGACTTTAACGCTACTTACCGCTGTGTTAAAAGAAATTGCGTGGCAAGATTTTCGTGATGAAGAAAAGCATCGTTTTATCATTAATACTGCCATTACTAAAGTGGAAGTGGATAATGGCAAAGTAACGGTGCTGGAATTTAATAATACCGACCATTTGGATAATGTGCCTACGAGCCAGCACAAACACTAATATTAAGGGCGGAACATTGTCCGCCCTACCATTCCTAATCAGAAAACACTTTTTCTTTTGTTTCTGTTTTGGCAAACACCGTATTTTTAACCGACGTTAATAATTCTTGGCGAATAGCTGAAATTCTTGGTTTCTCATTGGCTTGAAAAGCAACAGGGCGGCAAAATTCCATTGCTTTAATGCCTAGCCTTGCCGTTAGCAATCCTACACCAATACCTTGTGCAGCACGGAGCGACAATTTCGCTGTAAGGTTTTGCGAGAAGAAATCCATACCCACATCGGTGGCAATTTCCGTTGCTCCAGCAAATACCATATTTTTTAACACCATTTTGAACAGTTTTAAGCGGCTGATGTAGCCTAGTTCCATTCCATAGGCTTTGGTAATTTTATTCACTAAAGCGATATTTCTTGCCGCCATTAACAACACATCAACTATTGCCAGCGGGCTAACCGCCACAATCACCGCATTTTCTGCCGCATTGCGGGAAATCATCTGCTTAACCTGTTTATCTATCGGCTTTAGCACATTTTCGCTAAACAGATATAGTACCTCTTTGGCATTGTAAGCCTCGTTAAGCTGGCTTTTCCAGCGTTGCTCGGCCTGAGAAACGGTCGGCAAATGGTTAAGCTGATTTGCAATATTTTCACAAAATTTGACCGCTTGTTCGCCATCATTCGAGGGAAGTTGTTCCAATAAAAGCTGCTGGCTGACTTGCTGATTTTTCTGATGATTACGCAAATAGACCAATTTTCGCCATTCGGAAATAATCGCCCCAATGCCAAGCAAGCTGACAATAAAAAACACGATCGAGAACGCAAAATAGATCCACTCTCTTTGCTGGAACGTATCAATCAACCATTGAATACTTTGAGCAATTACCGCCACGCCAAACAAGGCAAGTGTTGCAAGTAGTACTCGAATCCAAAAGCGGGAAGGCTTGAGGCTTTCTTCAATAATCAGCTCCGCCTCAACTGCTTTTTCCTCTTCTTCAATAATCGCATTTTCGAGATCAAACTCTTGTTTAGGTTCAAAATGCTCGGTTATTTTTAACTCTTCTTCATTAAAAATTTGTTTACTCATTTAGCCCACCGCCTTTTCAATATGTGCTTTTAGACCATCATAGCCGTGTTCGGTTTTCAAAATATCAAATAATTCTACCGCTTGAGGATATTCTTTATCCAAATAACGTAGCCATTGCTTAATGCGAGCAACGTGGTAGAAACCTGTATCGAACTGATTTTCCATTTGAACATACTTAAATAGAAGTTGTAAAACCTCATTCCACGCCATTTTCGGCTGATTATATTTCACTACCTTGCTTAAATTAGGCGTATTTAATGCCCCTCGCCCAATCATTAAGGTATTGCAAGCGGTTATTTTTTGACAATTTTTTGCAGATTCAAAATCCCAAATTTCGCCATTAGCAGTTACAGGGATAGTCAAACGCTGTTGAATTTCGCCAATCGCTTGCCAGTTGATGCGTTCTGCTCGATAACCGTCTGATTTTGTTCGTCCGTGTACGGTAATTTCATTTGCTCCACCTCGCTGAACCGCATCGGCAATTTCAAAGCATTGTTCGGTAGAGTCCCAACCTAAACGCACTTTTACAGACACAATATGCTCATTCGGCACGGCTTCTCGCATTGCTTTTGTGGCGCGGTAAATTAAATCAGGATCTTTAAGCAACGATGCTCCCCCATTACTACCGTTTACGGTTTTAGAAGGGCAACCGCAGTTGAGATCTACACCGTGAGAGCCAAGCTCAATCGCAAGTGCCGCATTTTCAGCCAACCATTCTGGGTATTGCCCTAAAATTTGGATTCGAACAGGCGTACCGGAATCCGTCAATCCACCTTGATATAACTCCGGAGCTAAACGGTAAAAGGCTTTTTTGGGCAATTTTTGATCTACCACCCGCACAAATTCGGAAATGCAGAGATCGTATTCATTAACAGCGGTTAAAAGATTACGAACAAAAGGATCTAACACCCCTTGCATCGGGGCGAGAATGACTTTTGGAATTGAGTTCATCAGTTAAAATAAAATGACAAGCGGTTATTTTTCCTCAACATTTTGCAAAAAATCAGCAAAAAACAACCGCTTGAAGGTTAAAAATATCTATCGTGAATACGCAAATCAGGGCGGGCGATTACATAAATAATTAATGCGGTTACTGCCCCTAAAGTATCGGCTAACATATCTTTCTGAGCATCCCAAATATCACCTTGCGAGCCTAAGAATTCAATGCCTGCATTTCCGCCTTCAATCACCGCATATTGCCACTCAATAATTTCGTAAGCAGCCGCCACAGACATAATAAAAAACAGCGAGAAAAAGAGGGCAACCCCGAAGGTACATTTACGTTTACGCAATAGCCATTCTGCCATCGGGTAGCTATAAAAACCGATAATGTAATGTGCTACTCGGTCAAAATGGTTACGATCTTCTCCTAAAAATGGCGTGAGGAATTGGTTTGCCCAATCAAACGGCACATTAGCAAACGTATATTTTGCTCCGATTAAGTGCATAATCAACCATAGCGACATCAGAAAATAGGCTAAGTCACTAAACTGAAATTTCGGGTAAGTGATAATCAGCAAACCGAATACCACAAAAATGGGGGCAACTTCCGCATACCACACCGCTCTATCTGCCGGATTGAAGCCAGACCAAACGGCAATCACAGTAATGACGATAGCTAAAAATAGCGGAATGATATGCGAGCGTGAATCCATTATTTCCACCCTTTTACTTTACAAATTAAATCGTATGCTGCTTGAATTTGTTGGGCTTTCTCTTTTGCCAACTCCATCATCTCATCAGGCAAGCCTTTTGCTGCTAATTTATCTGGGTGATGCTCGTTCATTAACTTACGATAAGCCCGTTTAACGGTATTTTGATCGTCTTGTGCCGTTACGCCTAATACGGTATAAGCAGCCTCAATACTTGGTTGCGCCGGCTGCTGATAACTTCCCTGATACCCACCTTGAGATTGCTGATGATAACTACCACTTTGCTGATAATAACCACCGTTACGGAATTGTTGAGCCGCCATAATCATTGCAATCATTTGCTCAAACTGGAAGCGAGACATTCCCATTGTTTCAGCAATGGTAAACAGAATTTGTTGTTCTTTTGCGTCTAATTCGCCATCTTGCAATGCGGCTTGCATTTGTACTTCAACAAAGAAACGCAGTAAATCGGTTCTTGCCCCACAGGCTTCACGAAACTCTTGAATAACTTGGCGTAGAGGGAAATTAGGTTCTTTTCCTAATGTGAAAGCCTCTTGAGCTAATTGTTGAGCTGCACCATCTAATTTTAGGCGAGCCATTAATACACGAGCTAATTCAATATCGGCTTCTGTTACACGCCCTTTCGCTTTTGCAATATGCCCTAAAACGGCAAAAGTTGTTTGAGTGAAAAGCGATTGGCGAGTAAGATTTTTACCAAAAGTACTCGAGCGTACCGTGCCTAAGGCATAAAGTTTTTTATCTGCCAAATGCCCAATAAATGCCCCTAATAGTCCACCAAATAGACCGTGAAAGATTTGGTAGCCTAAAATAAAGCCAATTATTTTTCCAATAAATTGCATTTTTTATCCTTTTCGTAAACTAAGTGGTGCTATTCTAACAAAATTTATGGTAAAGATTAATGATTTCACTTTGCTTGCCTTTTCGTTAAAACAAACATAAACCAACTTGCTATAAAAATAATAACATAACCTAGCCAGCTCCACGCATCAGGGCATTGTTCAAAAAGCATTGCTCCTAAAACTGCACTAAAGATTACTGATGCGTAGCTATAGATTGAAATATCTTTAGCCGCAGCGTATTTATACGCAGTGGTTACGCAAAACTGCCCTACTGCTGATGTGATACCCGCTAGAATTAAGTACACTAATTGCATAGAAGTTAGTGGTACATAATCAATGGCGACGAAAGGTAATAATATCAAGGTCGAGAATGTAGAAAAAAAGAAAACGATGGTATTTGGTGATTCCACTTTTTCTGTTTTTGACAGTAATCTCAAACATAAATAGGCAATTGCTGCAAAAACAGAACCAATAATACCAATTAAATAAGGAATAAATCGAATATCAAGAGCTGGTTTAATAATAAAAAGTGCACCAATAAACGCCACAATACATAAAATCCATTGTGCTATAGAGGCTTGTTCTTTTAAAAAGATCGCAGAGAGAATAATTAAAATAAAAGAGGTGAGCTTGCCAATCATATCCACATCACTTAATACGAGATGATCGATGATATAAACACCTACTAAAATCCCAATTAGTCCTGTAACTGAGCGGCCAAGCAGCAAAAGCCGATTTTCCTTATGTCCGAAGAATAATTGATTGTTTTTCCAAACAATATAACCACTTATTAGTGCCGTAATACCATTACGAAAAATAGCTTTTTCAGCCACAGGAAAATCGCCAGATAAGCGAAGGAAGACTGCCATAGCAGCAAAACTTAATGCCGATAAAAGCACACAAAATATGGCTTTAAATAGAGGAGATAGGGCATTCCAAAAATTCATAATGAAAACTTTATAAAAATAAAGCCCTGATTTTTCAGGGCTTTATTTTAGAATTAACTAAGAATTAGTATTCTAATACTGCACGACGGTTTTTCGCGTAGTCAGCTTCAGTGTGACCTAACACAGCTGGTTTCTCTTCACCGTAAGAAACAGTTGAAGTGTTGTTAGCACCTTTAGCTGATAAGTAACTCTTAACTGCATCTGCACGACGTTGACCTAATGCGATGTTGTACTCTGGAGTACCACGCTCATCAGCGTGACCAGATATAGTTACGTTACCTTGAGTTTGACCTAATAATTGAGCGTGAGCGTCTAATAATTGACGGTGCTCACCTTCAACTGTATAGCTGTCAAAGCCGAAGTATACTGTGTTGTATTGTGCTTTTAATTGGTCAGCTGTTAAACCACCGAATTCGCCTGCTGCATTTGCTGCTGCGTTAGCTGCGTTTGCTGATGCGTTAGCTGCTTTGTCATCTGATGAGCTGCTACATGCTGCTAATGCGAAAGCTGGTACTGTTACCATTAAAACTTTAGCAAATTTTTTCATTTGTTGCTCCTAATTAGAGAAATATTATTATTTAGTTAAGTATGGTGACCACGCAGGGAATTTATACTGTCCACCTGCTCCCGGCAAATTAGCTTTGAAACGCCCATCTGCGGATACCAATTGTAGCACTTTACTCGTACCTTTGGTAGAGCTATAAATAACCATAATGCCATTTGGAGAAATACTTGGACTTTCGTCTAAGAACGTTGAACTCAATACTTCCGTGCTACCTGAAGCGAGATCGCGTTTCACAACTCTATCTCCAGCAATCATGATTAGATTCTTACCATCAGATGATACTTTAGCATTATAGCTGCCTCGACCACCCATTGGGCTTGCACCGACACCTGATGAACTCATTCTGTAAACTTGTGGAGCTCCAGCTCGGTCAGATGTGAAGTAGATTGTACTTCCATCTGGAGACCAGCTCGGCTCTGTATTATTACCAGCATTTGCTGTTAATTTTGTTGGTGTACCGCCACTGCTGCCTACAACGTAAATATTTAACTCGCCGTCTTGGTTAGATGCAAATGCAATGCGAGAACCATCTGGTGAGAATGCTGGAGCACCATTATGCCCTTGTAAAGCAGCCACTACACGGCGAGCTCCAGAACGAATATCGTGCACAACTATCTGTGCTTTTTTATTTTCAAAGGTAACATAAGCTAATTTGCTGCCATCTGGAGACCATTCTGGAGACATTAACGGCTCTTTACTTGTTGTAATAGTGAAAGCGTTGAAGCCATCATAATCTGATACACGCAATTCATAAGATGATACGCCACGTTGTACAACGTAAGCAATTTTAGTTCTGAACGCACCACGAATTTGAGTTAATTTTTCAAATACTTGGTCACTTACTGTATGTGCACCCTGACGAATTTGAGCAGCAGGCACAATAAATGAACCTTGAGCAATCACATTACCAGCCGCACCTGAAGTGCCTAGTGTATCAATTAATTGGTAAGCGATATTATAACCACCACCTGAAGCACTTACTTGACCTACTACGATATTATCAATACCAATCGCACTCCATTGTTCTGCTGAAACTTCGCCTGCAGAGCCAGGTTGGGCTGGCATTTGAGAACGTTCAAGCGGTGTAAATTTGCCACTATTTCGCAAATCATCAGAAATGATTTGTGCAACATCAGCCGGAACGCCACTTGATTTGAATGGTACAACCGCAATCGGTTGAGCCATACTAACACCTTCGTCAATAGAAATTCGAACATCAGAATCTGCCATTACTTGGCTTGTAACCAATGTAGAAACTATCGCTATTACACTCGATATACGAGAGAATAATTTCATTTTTAACCCTCTAAAGTTATTTAACTTTTAAACTAAAATCAAGCGTTGGAGATTTAAACATATTATAGACTGCATCTGATGGTGCTTTTGGCACTTTTCTGGTTGACACAATTGCACTTACTGCTGCATCACATACTGCTTTATCCCCACCGATTACTTGATAGTTAGTGATATCACCATCACGACTTAAGAAAATCTTAACATCACATTGTTTTCCTGCAAAACTTGGATCAACACGATATTTAGATTGAATTAATTTCTTAATTCGCTGACCGTATGCGTTACCATCGACGTTTGCTCCTTGCCCAAGACCGCTTGTACCGCCTGAGCCTTGAGAGCCCGATGAGTTCTTATTACCGCCTTTGCTTGAGCCACCACCAATATCTCCTCCACTTAGGAAATCATCTAGGGCTTTATTATTCTTAGCTTGGGCTGCTTTTGCTTCAGCAGCAGCTTTGGCTTTAGCCTCTTTTTCAGCTTTTTCTTTAGCTGCCTTTTCAGCTTTGGCTTTAGCCTCTTTTTCAGCTTTTGCTTTAGCTTCTTTTTCCGCTTTTTCTTTAGCTGCCTTTTCAGCTTTCGCTTTAGCTTCTTTCTCTGCTTTTTCTTTCGCTTGTTTCTCTTTTAGCTCTTTCTGCTCTTGTAATTTCTTTTCAGCTTCAGCTTTTTTCTGTTGCTCAAGTTTCTTTTCTTGAGCTTCTTTTGCCTTTCGCTCTTCTTCAGCTTGCTTAGCAGCTGCTTCTAAACGCTTAGCTTCTGCATCTGCTTTTAACTTAGCCGCTTCAGCTGCTTTTTTACGAGTTGCTTCTTCTGCTTGCTGCTTTTTAATTTCTTCTTGCTTAGCTTGCTCTCGTCTTTGCTGTTCTTGAATTCGCTGTTGCTCTTGCAGTTTTTGCTGACGTTCAGCCTCTTGCTGGCGTTGCTGTTCTTGAATTGCGGCTAATTCAGCTTGCTTTTGTTGCTCAATTTCTTCTGGAGTTGGCTTTTCTTCCAGTTCTTCAACAGTTTCTTCAAGCTCTTCTTTCGGTTCTTCCTTTGGTTCTACTGTTGGTTTTGCAGGTTTAGAGCCTTTTTTCTCCGCCATTAACTGACCATACTCAGCTGCTACTTGCCCGGTATCAACCATTACTGCTTCAAAGCTGTCGCTATCACCACCACTACCGCCAGCCGCTGCTAATTCTGTTTTGGTGAAAAGAGACCCAAGCAATAATAACCCAATTAATACTATGTGTAATAAGATTGAGATAATAACTGCAAGCTCTAGTCTATCTTGTTGAGATTTCACACTTTATCCTTGCTGATTATTTGCCTTCAGTCATTAAACCGACTGATTTAATCCCTGCATCTTTAAGTAAGGTAATACCTTTCATAATTTCTTCGTAAGGCACAACTTTATCGCCAGCAACTAAAAATAACGTATTATTATCTTTTTGAAACTGCTCCCCAGCGTAAGCAACTACCTCTGCTTCTGAAATATTATCCACCCCATTACTTTGTACATAGTTACCATCAATCTTTAATTTATATTCTCCAACACCTGCAACTTCTAAAATCACAGGTGTTTTGTCTTCATTTGATACAGATTGGGTATGGGTATCTTCAGGTAAATTCACTTCCACGCTTTGGCTGATAATTGGTGCTGTTGCCATAAAAATAAGCAATAATACCAATAATACATCTAAGAATGGAATCACATTAATTTCTGATTTAATGTCTCTGCGTGGTGAACGGCGAATCGACATACTTTCCTCTTTTAAGATGCACGTTGCATCTACATTCATCTTTTATATAACGTAGGATTTAGCTACATATTATTCACTTACAAGCGATTAGATTTTTGTGAATTTTGCAAATTTTTATAAAAAAATGACCGCTTGTTATTTATCTTTTTGAAAATGCTTGACGATGTAATAAGGTTGTAAACTCGTCAATAAAATTCACATAACCTTGTTCCACTTTACCTAAGCGTAAATTTAAGCGGTTATATGCCATAACAGCTGGAATTGCCGCAAATAAACCAATTGCGGTTGCAATTAGGGCTTCTGCAATACCCGGTGCAACAGATTGTAATGTAGCTTGTTTTACTGCACTTAGACCCATAAATGAGTGCATAATTCCCCATACTGTACCGAATAAGCCGATATATGGACTGATAGAACCTACTGTACCTAAGAAAGGAATATAGTTTTCAAGGCTTTCCATTTCACGGTTTAAGGCTAAATTCATTGCACGAGCCGAACCTTGAATGATAGATTCAGGTGCTTCAGGGTTTGATTGTTGTAAACGATTGAATTCTTTAAATCCGACATAGAAAATTTGTTCTGAACCTGTTAAAGCATCACGACGATTTTCTAAACCTTGATGTAAACGGTTTAAATCCTCTCCAGACCAAAAACGGTCTTCAAATGCTAATGAATCTTTTTTTGCTTTTGTTAATACCTTGCTACGTTGGATAATTACTGCCCAAGATAAAATTGAAAACACAACAAGGATCAACATTACGAACTTTACAACAATACTTGCTTCTAAAAATAAAGATAGAAGGCTAAATTCAGTTTGCATTAATAAAACTCCGAATAGTTTTTAAATAGAACAATTAACTTTTTGTAATGCTTGACGAATATCATCAGGAATTGCAATTGGTTTCATTTTAATAAGATCAACACAGGCAACGGTTACTGTTGCAGAACTTAAGCAAATATCGCTTTTGTATAACTTTTGTTGAAATACAATAGTCGCTTTTTTAAATTCTGATAGTATTGTCTCTACATTTAATAAATCATCCAAACGAGCAGGAGATTTATACTCTATTTCAATTCTCTTTACTACAAAGGCAAGAGATTGAGCAAAAAGTTCCTGCTGAGAAAAATTATACACTCGTAAAAATTCCGTTCTTGCTCGCTCAAAAAATTTAAGATAGTTGGAATGGTAAACCACTCCCCCAGCATCGGTATCTTCATAATAAACTCGAACCAGAAAATTCATACTTTTCCCTTTCTTCAAAATGAAAAAAACGCCCAAAATTTAGGCGAAAAATTGGTTGCTATTGTAGAGATAGAAAAATCGTTGTGCAAGTATATTTTGAGTTTAATCGTAAAAATATTTTTACCTATCAAAAATAAGAAAGAGGCAACAAATGCCTCTATTTCATCAATAAAATACATACTGATGGAACAACAATAAGATAACCCACTATCGGTAAAAAAATCGCTTTCCAAATGGTTGAACGAATTTCAAATCCTACTCCATGTATCCATAAAATCGCCATACCATAAAAAATGAGAATGACTAAACAAGCCGTTTTTCCACCAAATATCAGAGCGAAAGCGGTCGAATTTAGCAAAATCATTGCACATAAGGTCATGGCTAAAATAAAAGAAAGGGCTTTTAACAAGCCCTTTGCTGTTAAGTTATAAAGAGTATTAATCATTACTCGTCAAACTTACCTGTTTTTTCAATACTGATGGTGATTACTGTTGCAAAGAAAATTGCAAGAAAAACACCTAATACCCAAGTTACATAAAACATAATGTTCTCCTCTAATTAGTAAGCTGATTTATTGTGTTCTAAGTAACTTGCATCTAAGCGACCATACATTTTGATATATGACCAAATCGTATAGCCTAATACTGTTGGAACGAAGATACCTGCTACTACTAACATTACAGTTAATGTAGTGTGGCTTGCAGTTGCATCCCACATTGTTAAGCTCATATTAGGGTGAGTAATTGATGGCATTACAAATGGGAACATTGAAACTGCCGCCGTTGTAATTACCCCAACAAGCATAATTGATGATGAGAAGAATGCAAAACCAGAACGATTTGCTCTTGATGCAACGATAGTTAGCAATGCACCAATTACTGCTAATGCTGGAATGCTCCAAAGCACCGGCATTTCAGCATAGTTTCTAAACCACGCACCTGTTTCAACTGCTACTGTTTTATTCGTAAATACAGATTGTGCATTGTGGTCGATTTGGCTTGTTATTACAAAACCATCTTTGAAATATAGGGATACACCTGCAAGCACAAAGGCAACTAATACAACTGCTGCTGTAACCTGTGCTACTTTTCTTGCATTATTATGAAGTTCATCTGTGGTTTTCATTTGTAACCAAGTTGCACCCTGCGTTGTTAGCATCATTAAACTAATTACGCCACATAATAATGCAAATGGATTCAATAGACCAAAGAATGTGCCTGTATATTGTGACTGGTTAAGGTTATTAAATTCAAATGGTACACCTTGTAATAAGTTACCAAATGCAACACCAAATACTAATGATGGTACAAAACCACCGATTAATAATCCCCAATCCCAAGCATCACGCCATTTCGGATTATCAATTTTCGCACGGTATTCAAAACCAACAGGGCGGAAGAATAACGCCGCTAATACAAGCACCATTGCAATATAGAAACCTGAGAACGAGGTTGCATATACTGTTGGCCACGCCGCAAATAATGCACCACCTGCGGTTAATAACCAAACTTGGTTACCGTCCCAGTGAGGGGCAACTGTGTTGATCATAATACGGCGCTCAACGTTACTTTTACCAATCACAGGTAAAAGATTTAATACGCCCATAGTAAAGCCATCAGTAACGGCAAAACCAATTAATAATACTATGATTAAAATCCACCAAATAAAGCGGAGAAATTCATAATCGAGCATTTTTAACTCCTATTATTTAGCTGATTGTTCGAAGTAGTAACGACCTGTTTTTAATGAACTTGGTCCAAGTCGTCCGTATTTGAACATTAAGTACATTTCTATGATTAAGAACAGTGTATATAAACCACATAACAAGCCGATCGTAAACCATAAGTCGCCTGTTGTTAATGCTGAGTTTGCCACACCAACCGGTAACATCTCATAGATTGCCCACGGCTGACGACCATATTCCGCTAAGAACCAACCGGATTCAATTGCGATCCACGGTAATGGAATACCGCATAATAATGCTCTTAATAGGAAACGGCTTTGTCCTACTCGACCACGCATATTTTGAGTAAACGCAGCAATGATTAATACCAACATAATCACACCGGAAAGCATCATCATACGGAATGCCCAGAATGTAGGACCTACATTTGGAATAGTGTTATCCGCTGCTTTTTGGATTTGCTCTTCTGTTGCATCAACTACGTTGTCCGTATATTGTTTTAACAATAAGCCAAAACCTAAATCTTTTTGTACTGCTTTGAAAGCTTCTTTATCTGCTTCTGTGTAGTTACCGGAACGTAATTTTTCCAGTAAACCATAAGCTACGATACCGTTACGAACACGTTGCTCGTTGATAACACGAATATCTTTTAAGCCTGTAATTTCAGTATCTAAGGAACGGGTAGCAATAATACCTGCAGCGTATGGAATAGCAATTGCCATTTCATTTTTCATTTCAGCTGTATTTGGAATCACAACAGCATTCCAAGCTGCTGGTGCTGGATGAGTTTCAAATTCACCTTCCATTGCTGCTAATTTAGTTGGCTGAGCTTTACCTATTTCATAACCAGACTCATCACCAGCAATAATAACTGCAATAATAGCAAATAAACCAAAGCTTGCAGCTACAGAGAATGAACGTTTAGCAAATCCTAAATCACGACCTTTTAAGATATAGTATGCACTAATACCTAATACGAAAATAGAACCACAAACATAACCTGCTGTTACAGTGTGTAAAAATTTAGATTGTGTAACTGGGTTTAATAACAATTCAGAGAAGCTTGAAAGCTCCATACGCATAGTTTCAAAATTAAACTCTGAAGCAACTGGGTTTTGCATCCAGCCATTTGCAACTAAAATCCATAATGCAGATAAGTTAGAACCAAATGCAACACAGTAAGTCGTTAATAAGTGTTTAGCTTTTGATAAACGTTCCCAACCAAAAAAGAACAATCCCACAAATGTAGATTCTAAAAAGAACGCCATTAAACCTTCAATTGCTAATGGAGCACCAAAAATATCACCTACATAATGAGAATAATATGACCAGTTCATACCAAACTGGAATTCCATTGTAATACCAGTTGTTACACCTAGAGCAAAGTTAATACCAAATAACTTACCCCAAAATTTAGTCATATCTTTATATACTTCTTTACCCGTAGTTACATAAAGCGTTTCCATCACAACAAGTACGAAAGAAAGACCTAAAGTAAGCGGTACGAATAAGAAGTGATAGAGTGCAGTTAAAGCAAACTGCAAACGTGAGAGTTCAACTACGTCTAACATCTCAAACCTCTTATTTTTATTAATATAATAATTTGACAAATAGATTACCCAAAAGTAATCCCCCACAAATTTTCACTTAATTTTAATAACAACCCAAATTGGTTACATTTATAATAAAGTGCTGGCGAATATTCTACCTGTAAATAGCTAATTAAAAAATAGTAATTTTGCTATATTCTTCACAAAATTGGTTTATTTATGTAATAAATCCTGTATAACCTACTAAAAAAGTTGGTTATAAATAACAAATCTATAACAAACAATTTACCTTTTTAATATTTAAGAGATCTTTTTACTTAAAAGGATCAATTTATAGATGACATTCATTTAAACTTTTGCTAGTATCAGTTCGCTTTATTTCCTGTATAAAGATAGCTATCAAATTTAAGATTTAACACTTAATGTGTGGAGAACGCATGCTTAAAAGAATTTTAGGAGTTACACTTTGTGCTGTGTTATTTTCAACTACCGCAGTTGCTGGTGTTAAAACTTCATCACTGACAGTTGCAAAACCTACTTTAAGTAAAACACTACCAACTGAATGTGAGAAAATGTTTAACACGGCAAATAAATTAGTTTCTGATGCAG
Organism: Mannheimia kashgarensis; assembly: GCF_041807705.1. Classification (NCBI taxonomy): domain Bacteria; kingdom Pseudomonadati; phylum Pseudomonadota; class Gammaproteobacteria; order Pasteurellales; family Pasteurellaceae; genus Mannheimia; species Mannheimia kashgarensis. Next base: position 20,088 of record NZ_JBGTYY010000008.1, on the reverse strand, counting down.
AAAAACAGCCGGGTACTCATACTCAATTGGCTAAAATGAAAAATAAGCTTTCCTCAACAAAGCAGCAAATTCTAAAAATGGATACTGCCCTACAACAAAAAAGTTGTGAGAAAGGTTTAACCGCATTAAATAACCTTAGACAAAAGCATCAATAATTATTTTGAAACCAAGCTAAATAGCTTGGTTTTTTCTTGCAAAATTTTCGTAAAAAAGTACCGCTTGTTACTGATAGATAAAACAAAAGCTACTGAATTGCTTCAGTAGCTTTTATTCATTATGAAAGAGCGATTACATCATTCCGCCCATTCCACCCATACCGCCCATTGCAGCAGGATCTACTTTGTCATCTTTTGGTAAGTCTGTGATCATACATTCTGTTGTGATCATTAAACCAGCAATAGAAGCTGCGAATTGTAACGCCGAACGTGTTACTTTAGTTGGATCTAAAATACCCATTTCAAGCATATCGCCATATTGCTCTGTACCTGCATTATAGCCATAGTTGCCAGATCCCTCTTTTACGTTGCGAGCTACCACTGATGATTCTTCGCCTGCATTATCTACGATTTGACGTAAAGGTGCTTCCATCGCACGAAGAGCAAGTTTAATACCTACATTTTGTTCTTCGTTATCGCCTTTTAAGGTTGCTGCTACTTTACTTGCTGCACGCACTAAAGCCACACCACCTCCCGGTACAATACCTTCTTCAACTGCTGCACGGGTTGCGTGTAAGGCATCATCAACACGGTCTTTCTTCTCTTTCATCGCTACTTCAGTTGCCGCACCCACTTTGATTACTGCCACACCACCTGCTAATTTCGCTACACGCTCTTGCAGTTTTTCTTTATCGTAATCAGAGGTTGAATCTTCAATTTGTTGGCGAATTTGTGCTACACGGCCTTTAATTTGCGTTTCATCGCCAATACCGTCAATAATGGTTGTGTTATCTTTTGTAATAACCACACGTTTTGCTTGACCAAGCTCTTCAAGCGTTGCTTTTTCAAGCTCCATACCGATCTCTTCAGAAATCACTGTACCTGCAGTTAAAATCGCAATATCTTGTAACATTGCTTTACGGCGATCACCAAAACCCGGTGCTTTTACCGCAGCCACTTTCACGATACCACGCATTGTGTTTACCACTAATGTTGCTAATGCTTCGCCTTCAATGTCTTCTGCCACAATTAATAACGGCTTACCCGCTTTTGCCACACCTTCTAATACAGGTAATAATTCACGAATGTTCGATACTTTTTTATCAACTAAAAGAATATACGGATTTTCTAATTCAACCGTGCCAGCTTCAGGTTTGTTGATGAAATATGGCGATAAGTAGCCACGATCAAACTGCATACCTTCCACTACATCTAATGCATCTTCTAAACCTGTGCCATCTTCAACGGTGATCACACCTTCTTTGCCCACTTTTTCCATTGCTTGAGCAATTAACTGACCTACTGTTGAATCTGAGTTTGCTGAAATTGTACCAACTTGTTCGATCTCTTTTGAGGTTTCACACGGTTTTGAAATCGCTTTTAACTCTTCAACTACCGCTGCAACTGCTTTATCGATACCACGTTTTAAATCCATTGGGTTCATACCTGCTGCAACCGCTTTTAAACCTTCGTTTACAATCGCTTGGGCAAGTACAGTTGCGGTTGTTGTACCATCACCTGCTGCATCATTGGCTTTAGAGGCAACCTCTTTCACCATTTGTGCACCCATATTTTCAAATTTATCTTCTAATTCGATTTCACGAGCAACGGATACACCATCTTTCGTAATAGTTGGTGCACCATAAGCACGATCTAACACCACATTACGACCTTTCGGGCCTAAAGTTACTTTTACTGCGTCTGCTAAAATATTCACGCCTTTTAACATTTTTACGCGTGCATCGTTACCAAATTTAACGTCTTTTGCTGCCATTTTCTTTTCCTTATATGTTTATGGGCGTATGCAATACGCTCCTACATTACCATTAATTTATTCTACAATCGCTAAAATATCGTGTTCTGCTAAAATTAACACTTCTTCGCCATCAATTTTCTCGGTTTTTACGCCGTAACCTTCATTGAAGATAACCACATCGCCTACTTTAACCGCTAAAGGTTGAACCGAGCCGTTCTCTAAAATGCGACCTGTTCCTACCGCAATAACTTTGCCACGAGTTGATTTTGTTGCTGCCGAACCTGTTAAAACAATACCGCCTGCTGATTTTGTTTCAACTTCTTCACGTTTTAAAATAACTTTATCGTGTAATGGACGAAGTGCCATATTCTATTCCTCTTATAAATTGATGATTGATAATCCACGCAAAAAGCGTAACGCCTAACAATATAAAGGCGGATTTCAGACTTTCAAGGGCAAGCGGTTAAATTTGTAAAATTTTTTATAAATTTAACCGCTTGATGATGAAATTTTCAACAAGTAAAGGCTTTAAAAAACCATAAAAAAATCCGCACATCAGTGCGGATTAGTTAATTATTACTGCTTAGCTGCTTCAATTTAAATCGCAATTTCAACATCTTTTGTCATACCAACATCAACAAGGTAGTTCATACCCCATTAGCTTCTGTCAATAGTGGTTACGAAATCGCCGCCACATACTTCAGCTTTTAACATTGGGCTTTGATAGCAGTTGAATTTGGTTGCTTTTAAAGTAACTGGATCAGTTTTACCTAATAGAGTTAAGTTACCTTCCACTTCTGTTACTTTTTTATCCGCAAAATGGAATTTTGTTGAAACAAAACGCATTTCAGGGAATTTTTCTGCGTGGAATAAATCAGCTGATTTTAAGTGGTTAGTAAAATCTTGGCTACTTGCTTGTAAGCTACTTACAGGAATGGTTACATCAATAGAGCCTGTAGCTTTTTCTACATCAAGTTGCAGTTCGCCTGTTAAATTGTAAAAAACCTACGTTGCTACTTGTGCCGAAGTGGTCAATGCTAAATCTTGCATTTGCGTGGTATGGGTCAATTTTATAGGTTGCAGCATTTGCTGATACCGCTGCGATAGCTGCGACTAACATCACGATTTTTTTTCATAGAAATTCCTATTTGTTGTAATGAAAAAGTAGAGAAATTAATTCTATCTGAAAACTTATAGCAAATAAATCATCATTCAGAAAAGAGATTATTTCCTTATAAGAAGTAATCATTTTTATTTACTAAGCGATATTTTCTACTTCTGACTTTAAACGTTGAATCAATTCAGAATTAGCCGGCGGAAATGCCCCTTCATCTAAATCCGATTGAGCGATCCAAAAGCCCTCTTGCCCTTCTCGTCCGAAAGGCTCATTCACCCACTCTTCTACCAAGTAAAAAAAGAATTCAATAATTTTATTCGGATATTCAAAACTAAAATTTTCGTAAGGGAAAGCACTAAGTACTTGGATGCCAATCTCTTCTTCCAGCTCACGTTTTAATGCTTCTTCTGGGGTTTCGTTGGCATCAACCTTACCGCCGGGAAATTCTAATGATTGAGCAAAGTCTTGTCCTTCAAGTCTCTGTGTTAAATAGATTTGACCAAATTCATTACGGATAATACCCGCTGATACTTGAATAATCGGTTTTGACATAAGTTTCCTTCTGTATAAACTCAAGCGGTCATATTTAGCAGAGAATTTGCAAATTTCTATCTAAAAATGACCGCTTGTTTAATTATGCGTATTTCGCTTTGTTGCCGTGGCAATGCTTATATTTCTTACCTGAACCACAAGGGCAAGGCTCATTACGACCAATGTTTAAGTTTGCTAACTCTTCTTCGCTTAAACTTTCAAGATCAACTTGCTGTGTTGGCTCATCGGCTGGTAATTGCTCCGCCGCTTTTGCTTCCATTTCCGCTTGTAAGCGTTGGGCTTCTTCCACCTCTTCTTGGCTACGCACTTGAATGCGGCTTAAAATGCTGATCACGTTCAATTTCAAGGTGCTGAGCATATTGGTAAACATTGCAAAAGACTCTTTTTTGTACTCTTGCTTCGGATCTTTTTGCGCATAGCCACGCAAGTGAATACCTTTGCGTAAGTAATCCATTGAAGATAAATGCTCTTTCCATAACTCATCAAGGTTTTGTAACATCACGCCTTTTTCAAAGTTACGCATCACTTCGGCACTTACTTTCTCTTCTTTCGCTTTGTATTCTTCAATCGCGATGTTGAGAATGCGCTCACGCAAGGTTTCTTCGTGCAGATCGTTTTCTGTTTCTAACCAGTGCGAAATTGGTAAATCTAATCCAAACTCACGGCGTAAACGCTCTTCCAAGCCCGGCACGTTCCACATTTCTTCAATAGATTGTGGAGGAATGTATTCGCTAATCGTGGTATCAAACACATCTTGGCGAATCGCTTCAATCATTGGTGAAATATCGTCGGTATCCAATAAATGATTACGCTGTTCGTAAATCACTTTGCGCTGCTCATTCGCTACATCATCATATTGTAGAAGGCTCTTACGTCCATCAAAGTTATGTGCTTCTACTTTTGCTTGTGCCGATGCGATCACCTTGGTTAAAAGTTTGGATTCCATCGCCTCACCTTCTTCAGTGAAAGCTTTGCGCATCATATTTAATTTACCTTCGTTGAGGTAAATTCGCATTAACGCATCGTCTAATGATAAGTAGAAACGTGATGAACCCGGATCGCCTTGACGACCAGAACGACCACGCAATTGGTTGTCAATACGGCGAGATTCGTGACGCTCTGTACCAATAATATGCAAGCCGCCTGCTTTCATTACAATATCATAACGCTCTTGCCACGCGGCTTTAATCGCATCAATTTGCTCTTGCGTTGGGTTTTCAAACTTAGCGATTTCCATTTTCCAGTTACCGCCAAGCACAATATCCGTACCACGACCTGCCATATTCGTTGCAATAGTAACTGCACCCGGTGCCCCCGCTTCTGCCACAATTTCTGCTTCTTTTGCGTGGAATTTTGCATTTAATACGTTGTGTGGAATCCCTGCTTTAGTTAATTCTGCCGATAATAGTTCCGATTTTTCAACTGATGCTGTACCTACTAACACTGGCTGTTTACGTTCGATACAATCTTTAATTTCAGTGATAATCGCTGCAAATTTCTCTGCTTCGCTTTTGAACATTAAATCTGTGCGGTCATCACGAATAACAGGTCTGTTTGTAGGAATTACAACTGTATTTAAGCCATAAATTTGTTGGAATTCAAAAGCTTCTGTATCAGCTGTACCTGTCATACCTGCTAATTTTTCGTATAAACGGAAATAGTTTTGGTAAGTAATGGAAGCAACAGTTTGGTTTTCGCCTTGAATATTGACACGCTCTTTCGCTTCAATCGCTTGGTGTAAACCGTCAGACCAACGGCGACCAGCCATTGTACGACCTGTGTGTTCATCAATGATCACAATCTCGCCATCTTTTACAATGTAATCCACATTACGTTCAAATAATTTGTGAGCTCTTAAGGCTGCACTCACGTGGTGTAACAGTGAAATACGAGCTGGGTGATATAAGCTCTCACCCTCTTCCATTAACCCCATTTGAGTTAAAAAATCTTCTACTTTCACCATACCACGCTCTGTTAAATGAGCCTGTTTGTTTTTTAGATCGACAGTAAAATCACCTTCGCCTATGTACTCTTCCGTGTCTTCTTTGTCTTGTGCGATCAAATGAGGAATGATTTGATCTACCGCTTGATAAATTTGGGTCGCATCTTCCGCCGGGCCTGAAATAATTAATGGCGTACGAGCTTCATCAATTAAGATAGAGTCCACTTCATCCACTAAGGCGTAGTGTAATTCACGTTGGAAACGCTCATTTCTGTCGTGGGCTAAGTTATCACGCAAGTAGTCAAAACCTAATTCGCTATTGGTTGAATAGGTAATATCCGCTTGGTATGCCGCACGTTTCACCTCAGGGGCTAACCCCGGAATATTCACTCCAACCGTTAAGCCTAAAAATTCAAATAATGGGCGGTTAGTTTCCGCATCACGGCGAGCCAAGTAATCATTTACGGTTACAACGTGAACGCCTTTACCTGTTAAAGCATTTAAATAGCAAGGCAAGGTTGCAGTTAAGGTTTTACCCTCACCCGTACGCATTTCAGCAATATTACGCTCGGTTAGTACCATACCACCAATTAATTGCACATCAAATGGACGCATACCTAATACACGTCTGCTTGCTTCTCTAACTGTAGCAAAGGCTTCTGGCACTAAGCTTTCTAAAGTTGCTCCGTCGGCTAAACGTTGTTTAAATTCAGCAGTTTTTGCCTTTAATTCTTCGTCAGATAATTGCTCAAATGTCGGCTCAAGTTTATTAATTTGTGCAACACGCTTTCTTAAACGCTTTAAAGTACGGTCATTGCTTGAGCCAAAAATAGAGGTAAGTAATTTTGAAATCATTGTAGTTTCCTAAATATAAATATTGTTAATTAGTTGATTTTAAAGGTTAAATTTATAGTTAGGAGTGAGGCCCTGCCCGAATTGGATAAATATTTTGTTTATCCAAGCGGTAAGATTTGGTAAAAAATTCACAAAATTTAACCGCTTGTGGTTTAATTTCCACAATGTTATGGTTCAATTCTGCAATAAAAAGAGATTGCTGTTCTAGCTCATTGGTTGCTTGAGCATACTGAAGAAAAGATTGATTGATAACCGCTTCTTGCTCACTTTCATTTGCATTAATTGCCTGAATTTCAGGTAACGCAAGCATCGCAACCATTCCAAAAAAAAGTTGCGACCAAAAAGGCGTTTTATGAAAGTGTTTAAAGAATAAGCTCATCAAGTTAAGGTGAAGTAAAAAAATTTAAGTGATTATACGCTAAATTCAATCATAATTATCAAATAATTGGGTCAAGTAACGTAAAATCAAGTATAAAAATTGAGATAAAGTAAATAATAGATGAAAAATTCAGCACCTAAAAAGATTAACGACATTTTACAGAACTCAACATTAAGTCGAATTGTCGAAAAAGCAAATTTTGTGAATGATTTAAACCAAAAAATTCAGAAAATCTTGCCGGAATCTTATCGTGGGCTTTACCGTGTGGCAAATTTAGTTGATAATCAGCTCATTATTAATGTACAAAGTGCAACAGTAAGACAAGGTTTATTGTTACAACAAGCCTCGCTGTTAGTACAGATACAAACCGAATTACCCCAAATTACCCAGCTTGAATTTAAAGTAAATCCGAGCGTTAAATAATCTAAAAAGAGGAACAGAATATGAAAAAAATTGCAGTAATTGGATTTACCGCTATCTTAAGTGCTTGTTCATTACTACCACAAAAAACGGTAACAGGTAGCTATGCAGGCGTATTACCTTGTGCAGATTGTGAGAAAATCGAAGCAAAATTAACACTCAATGCGGATAAAACATATCAGTACGATACTATTTATTTTAAAGATAAAAAAGAATACGCTTATCGTGATAATGGAACTTATCGCCAAGAACCAAACAAACCAAATGTGATTCGTTTAGAAAAAGCCTCAGGCAATCTCGCATTTAAAGTGCAAGACCAATATGTAGAGCTTTGTGATCCAAATGGTAATACCGTAGAAAGCCCCAATAATTATAAATTAAATAAAGTACATTAATTGTGAAAGAGATTCGAAAGAATCTCTTTTTTATTTCTACATTTGAGAGATAAAAAAATCCCCAAGCAAAATTGCTTAGGGACAACCTAAAAATGAAAAAGTATTTCTACTTTTACTTAACCAAGGAAATATCTATGAAAACAGTAAGGAATCTTTCAAATTGAATGGCGGTGAGAGGGGGATTCGAACCCCCGATACAGTTTCCCATATACACGCTTTCCAGGCGTGCTCCTTCAACCACTCGGACATCTCACCGAATCAATAAAAGACAAGCATAAATATAGCAATTTTACACTTTTCTTTCAAGCATTTTCTTCACAAAATAAATTAAATCAAATTTTGAGCAGTTACTGCCCCACACCTAAACAATTTGGCGATTTCGGCACAGTTCCGCCAATTTCTGCCCATTCACTTTGCGTGTATAAATGCAGAGCTAGTGCGTGAACACCATTTTCCAGTTCTTCCGCCAAACAGGCATAAACCGCTTGATGACGGGCAACCGCTCTTTTTCCATCAAATTTATCCGATACTAAGATCAGCTTGAAGTGAGATTCCGCCCCTCTACCTGAGCTGTGCATATAGCTTTCGTTCTCCACGTTTAAAAAAATTGGGGAAAACTCAGCACTAATTTTCTGAATAATTGTCTGTTCTATTAACATTTCTACTCTCTTTGATTGGAAACCAAGATAAATAATACTATACTAGAGTCAAATTATCTCAAAATTTCTTTAAAAGAAGGATTTACTATGAAACTATCTAAAAAAACCTTAGTGTTAGCAACCACTTTAGCAACTGCATTGTTAGCTGGTTGCCAAAGTCAATCAAATACCTTAACTTTCTCAACGCCAACACCAACGGCGGTATTTAATACCAATAATCAAACTGCTGCAGTTAATGTAATGACACAAGATTTACGTGCCTCACGCGAAGTCGCAAGCTATACAAAAAATGGTGAAGTAATTCGCTTAACTGCTGTACCTGAAGTGGCTGCAATGTTCCAACAAGCCGTACAGCAAGACCTTAATGCAAAAGGTTTCCAAATTGTGCAAGGTGCCGCGAATGCAAACGTAGTGGTCAATATTCGCAACTTCTTCGCAACCGTTGAGCAAGGCAACTTACGCTATAAAGCAAATGCCCAAGTAGGTGTTGAAGTAACTGTTCAAGGAACAAGAGGTAACTTTAGCAAAAACTTCAACGCAACTCGCGGTTATGAAGGTGCATTTGGTGCAAGTAATGATGAAATTAAGAAAGTATTAGACCAAGCTTACTCTGATGTTGTTAAAGCGATTTATAACGATAATGAAGTTGCTGCAGCTATCCATCAGTTCAAATAATAACGATTAATTGAACCTTACAAGCGGTTAAATTTCTTCGATTTTTTGCAAAAAATGAAAAGAATTTAACCGCTTGTTATTTTCTATTTTGTGATATCGCTCGAAAAATCCAAGAAATTTACTTGATAAAACGACAGCTAAAGTACACAATGTAGAAATTGCCAGAGGAGGAAAATATGAACAATCCTTATTATAATGTCAGCCAAGAGTATCTTGATTATTTGCACGAGCAAATTCGTGAAGCAGATGAAGATATTAAGCACGGGCGAGTTTATTCTATAGAAGAAATGCGTGCTAAAGTAATTGCTGCAGCCTTTGAAGGGGCAAAAAATGCCAAAAGAGTTGCTTGAAATTCAATTTACTGAAAAAGCGATTAAAAACCTTCAGTTAATTGCTCGTTCAGTAAGTGAATTTACTGGATATGCCAGTAGTGGTATTCGTATCTTGGAAGATACTTGAAAATAGCATTAATCATCTTGCTATGTTCCCTGAAATGGGCGTTCGAGGTAAAGTCGCCAATACGAGAGAGCTTTATCATAATAGATACCGCATTGTGTATGAAATCAAAAGCAATATAGTGATCATTAAAACCGTTATTCACTGCTCTAAACTTTACCCTTAGCATAAGGCAGACATAAGTCTGCCTTTGATGTATTTTAAAGAGAGATAAAATGAGAATCCCAAGATTTTACCACCCAGAGCCATTAGCAAATCAGCAAAGTTGCATTTTAAGTGAAGATGCGTTTAATCACGTTGGGCGAGTGTTGCGAATGAAAGAAGGCGAGCAAATTATTTTGTTTGATGGTTCAAACCACATTTTTCACGCAACGTTACAAGCGGTTGAAAAACGCCAAATTATTGCAAAAATTAATTCAAGTGAATTAGATGATAGAGAATCTAATTTGCCGATTCACTTAGGACAAGTCATTTCCAGAGGCGATAGAATGGAATTTACCATTCAAAAATCAGTGGAGTTAGGCGTTAAAACCATTACCCCTCTTTGGTCGGAACGTTGTGGCGTAAAGCTTAATGACGAACGCCAAGATAAAAAACTACAACAATGGCAAAAAATTGCGATTGCCGCTTGCGAACAATGTGGACGAAATGAAATTCCTGAAATTCGCCCGATTATAAAGCTTACCGATTGGTGTAAAGAGCAAGATGAAATGCTGAAACTCAACTTACACCCAAGAGCGAAATACACTATTCGTGAACTACCCAATGTACCGAACGCTGGCGTGCGTTTATTAATTGGCTCAGAAGGCGGATTATCGGCAGAAGAAATTGCGATGACAGAAACTGAAGGCTTTACTGAAGTATTATTAGGCAAACGAGTGCTACGCACAGAAACGGCTTCCCTTGCCGCTATTACTGCCCTACAAGTTTGTTTTGGAGATATTTAATGCTAGAAAATTTACAAGGCAAATTCCTAATTGCCACACCTGAAATGGACGATGATTATTTTGAACGCACCGTTATCTATATTTGTGAACATAATCAGCAAGGGGCGATGGGGGTTGTAATTAATACACCAACGGATTTATCGGTATTGGAATTAATTACCCGTATGGATTTCCAAATGGCAAACCAACGTGATTACAATCGAGACCAAATGGTATTAAGCGGCGGACCAGTAAATCAAGACAGAGGCTTTATTATTCACACCAAAACAGAGAATGATTTTATCCATACTTATCCGATCACCGATAAAATCACACTCACAACCTCGGGCGATGTGTTAGACTCTTTCGGCAAAGCTGAATCACCCAAAAAATTTATTGTTTGCTTAGGTTGTTCAACGTGGCGAACCAATCAGTTAGAGCAAGAAATTGCTCAAAATTATTGGATTGTATCGGAAGCAAATGAAAAAACCTTGTTTGAAACAGGTTATTTAGACCGCTGGGCAGAAGCCTATGAAATGATGGGGCTTTCCAGCATACCGGCAAGAGCAGGGAGAGCGTAATGGGACAAACTGTCATCGCATTCGATTTCGGCACAAATAGCATCGGCTGTGCTATTGGGCAAAGTATTACAGGTACTGCTCAAGGCTTACCGGCATTTAAGGCGCAAGATGGTATTCCGAATTGGAAACAGATTGGTAAACTCTTAACAGAATGGAAGCCCGATATTTTAGTGGTCGGCTTGCCGTTAAATATGGACGGAACAGAACAACCTTTAACCCAAAGAGCAAGGAAATTCGCCAACCGTTTAAATGGGCGTTTTAATTTGCCAGTTGAGTTGCAAGATGAACGTTTAACCACCGTTGAAGCCAAAGCAGAAATTTTTTCTCGTGGTGGCTATAAAGCATTAAAAAAAGATAAAGTGGATTCCATTTCCGCTTGTTTAATTTTAGAAAGTTGGTTTGAAAACCGATAATTTGAAAATACTGATTTTAAATCACTTATAATTAAGGATATTTATGAGACATTCAACTAAAACTCTAGTTGCTATCGCCGCTATTATCATTATTCTAGCCGGCATAAAATTATCTAGTGAAATTGTAGTACCTTTCCTACTCGCTCTTTTTATTGCAATTATTTGCTCACCAATAATTAACTTTATGACAAGACGGAAAATTCCGTTATGGTTAGCAATTACGCTCTTACTGGTTGTAATTCTGTTAGGTTTTACCTTTTTTGCAGGTATCATTAATAACTCACTACAAGAGTTTACCGGTTCAATACCGCAATATAAAACACAGCTCTCAGCCAAAGTACGTACGCTTATTGAATTTACACAAAAATGGAATTTTCCCATCACTATTTCACAAGAAGAAATAATGAGTAAATTTGACCCAAGTTCCATTATGAATTTCGTTCATACATTATTAGTTGGGCTTTCCGGTACATTATCGAATATTTTTGTAGTCTTTTTAATTGTCATTTTTATGCTAATGGAAATGCCTGTAGCGAAATACAAGCTGGCCTTGGCATTAAGTGACGACGATGATTTACGTAATGAAAAAGAGTATATTAACCAAGTATTAGAAGGGGTAATCGGTTATTTAGGCGTAAAAACCTTTGTCAGCCTCCTTACCGGGATTTTGGTATGGATATTATTAATATCGTTAGATGTTCAATACGCTATTTTATGGGCTATGTTTAGCTTTTTACTTAACTATGTTCCCAATATCGGTTCAATTTTAGCTAGTATTCCAATTGTCATTCAAGCTCTTGTACTAAATAACTTTTCAGTTGCACTAGGAACATTAATTGGTATGGTTGCTATTAATATGATTGTTGGTAATGCTTTAGAGCCTCGATTAATGGGGAAAAAATTAGGGCTTTCAACTCTTGTGGTATTCCTTTCACTTCTATTTTGGGGCTGGTTGCTTGGAGCTGTAGGAATGCTACTCTCAGTTCCTTTAACAATGGCGTGTAAGGTAGCTTTGGAATCCAATAAGGATACAAGAAAATATGCTGTTTTGTTTAGTGATTTAGACGAAATACCTCGAGGAAAAAAATATCACTAAACTGCTTGACGAGCGGAAAAGAGTTGCTAGAATTTGGCAACTCTTTTTTATTTTACAATATAAAATAAATCAGATTGTTCGGATGAAGGTAGCTGGAGAGAAATGAATTAACATTCCACCGACGAGGTAAACTCTTTCAGGTGCAACTAAGTTGCGAGGACTGTTACTGGACGAACCCTTGGAGAGAGCTGAAATATCAGCCGCCGAAGGCGAAAATGCAACAATGCGTGAAACGCTCAGGCAAAAGGACAGGGGAGAAAAGCAAGATGTAATGTAATAAAATCAAACCACGCTGTGATTTTTGCCTTTGCAAAATATCACCGTTTTTTGACCGTTTGTTTCGGTCATTCCATCATTTCTTTTCTTTCCTTGTAAGTAGTTTTTACGAGGAACACACTATGTCAATCGACCAACTTTTAAACTCTATCAATAATTTCGTTTGGGGTCCACCGTTACTGATTTTAATCTCCGGTGTCGGTATCTATTTCACCTTACGCCTCAAATTACTGCAATTTGTTCACCTACCAAGAGCATTTAGCTATATCTTTAAAAAAGAGAAAGGCGAAAACCAAAGTGGGGATATTTCCGCTTTTGGAGCATTAGCTACTGCACTGGCGGCGACTATCGGCACTGGGAATATCGTGGGTGTCGCCACCGCTATTCAAGCCGGTGGCCCGGGTGCATTGTTCTGGATGTGGCTCATCGCCCTATTCGGTATGGCAACTAAATATGCCGAAGGCTTGCTTGCAATTAAATATCGTACTAAAGATAAAGCAGGCTTTGTTGCCGGCGGACCAATGTACTATATCGAATTAGGTATGGGTAAAAAATGGCGTTGGCTCGCTAAAGCCTTTGCTTTTTTCGGGGTATTAGTGGCGTTACTCGGTATTGGCACTTTCCCACAAGTAAATGGCATTACGCACGCCTTAGAAAGTACCTTCGATGTGCCAATTCTCCTTAGTGCTATTATTTTAACGCTAATTGTAACTGCAATTATTCTTGGCGGTGTAAAACGTATTTCTAAAATTGCAACCATTGTTGTGCCGTTTATGGCTATCGCTTATGTTGTTGCCTCGCTGTGTGTGATTATTCTCAACGCCGAAAAAGTACCACAAGCTATCGTTACTATTGTTCACGCAGCCTTTAATCCGCAAGCTGCATTAGGTGGTGCATTTGGTTTTACGGTAATGCAAGCCATTCAGCTGGGTGTAGCACGCGGTATTTTCTCGAATGAATCAGGCTTAGGCTCAGCCCCGATTGCCGCCGCTGCTGCTCAAACCAAAGAACCTGTGAGACAGGGCTTAATTTCAATGACAGGCACATTTTTAGATACTATCATTGTTTGTACAATGACAGGCTTGGTTATTATTATTTCAGGTGCTTGGACAGGTGATATTAAAGGTGCAGCTCTCACTACAACTGCCTTTACTCAAGGCTTAGACAGCTCATTTGGTGCAATTATTGTAACAGTTGGCTTAGTTTTCTTCGCATTCACCACTATTTTAGGCTGGTGCTACTATGGAGAACGCTGTTTTGTCTATTTAACACGTGGACGAACCCAATATATCAAGCTCTATCGCATTTTATTTATTGCGTTAATTGCCGCTGCCCCGTTTTTACAACTCGACACCATCTGGACAATTGCCGATATTGTAAACGGTTTAATGGCATTCCCAAATCTCATTGCAATTATTGCTCTACGCAAAGTAATTATTAGCGAAACCAAAGATTTCTTTGCTCGCCTTAAAAAAGGCGAAACAGAATAAAAACTGATAGAATATAGGGCAATTTAGCCCTATATTTTTATTTATGAAATTTTTATACACCTTTATTTTTTGCCTATTGTTTTCAATTAGTTATGCAAATGAGCGACAAATCAATTGCAAAGTGGTGGGAATTAGCGATGGCGATACCTTAAGTTGCTTAGTAAACAAAGCACCGCTCAAAGTGAGATTGATACATATTGATGCACCTGAACAATTCCAGCCTTATGGAAATAGAGCTAAACAAGCTCTGGCTCAGTTAGTGTTTAAACAAAACGTTACTGCCGTGATTTCAGGATACGATCGCTATCAACGCTTACTTGCTACCCTCTATTTAAACGGTAAAAACATCAACTTAGCCTTAGTAGAAAACGGTATGGCGTGGGCTTATACCACAAAGCGAGAGTACATTGAGGCACAAAATCAAGCACAGCGAGCTAAAATCGGCTTATGGCAGGACAAATTCCCGATTAACCCGAGCCAATGGCGAAAAACACGCGCCTCAACCTTACCACAAGCGGTCAAAAAACCGGGAAATATTGCAAATCCACCACAAGCAATTAACTGCAAAATTAAATTAAGCTGCAACCAAATCGGCAATTACGAACAAGCAAAACACTACTTTCAACAATGCGGTTGGAAAGCGTTAGATGGTAATAATGACGGCATTCCGTGTAATAAACTTTATCGGCAAGAACAGAAAAATAGGAATTAATTTACCTGTCATTCAGGGCAATAATTCTATCCGCCGACTGAATAGTCGATTCTCTATGAGCAATAATAATCCTTGTTATCTTCATTTGTGAAATAGCTTGATTAACAAGCTTCTCATTTTCTTCATCTAAATGGCTAGTTGCCTCATCCATCAAAAGAATTTTAGGCTTTTTATATAAAGCTCTAGCAATAAATAATCGTTGTCTTTGTCCTCCAGACAAATTATTTCCTAATTCGCCTAATAAGGTTTCATAATTCATCGGCATTGCCATAATATCATTGTGAATATTCGCAAGTTTGCTACATTCGATAGCCCATTCTCGATCATAATTACTTTCAAAACTAACAATATTCTCTAAAATGGAACCTGAAAAGAATTTATCTTCCTGTAATACACAAGCAATCTGGGCTCGATATTGACTTAACCCTAATTGATAAATATCAATGCCGTTAAAATACACAGAACCTGAGGTTGGTTTTAATAAACCTGCAATTAATTTTAATAACGTTGTTTTGCCATAACCTGATGGTGCGGTAATAGCAACACTTTCCCCACTTCTGATCACTAAATTGACATTTTCAAGCACATTTTTAGAAAAAGGATCGTATTTGAAACAAAGGTTTTTAACTTCTATATCTGTTTGGTTATGTTCAAATCTGAGTTCTTGATATTTACTTTCATCTTCAACTTCATTTAAAGCAATGTCTGCAATCCGCTCTCTATGTAATGAAAGAATTTTTAGGCTAAAAATAATATCAATTAAATTCGCCATTCGTGAAGAGAAAGAGCCTCGATAGGCATTAAAAGCGACAAACATTCCTAATGTCATCACATTTTCAATCACCATTGTCGCCCCAATCCAAAGAATTAAAATCTGTTCGATGGTAGAAATAAAGGTATGAATACCGGAAAACAGCATATCAAATTTAGTTACCTTAATTGATGTGTTAAAAGCATCCGCATTGAGCGACATCCACTGTTCTTGTCGTTTATTTTCCAATCCTAATGATTTTAACGTTGTAATGCCATACAAAGTTTCCATAAAATGTGAATGGGCTTTTGCTCCTTTAATAATCTGCTCTTCATTCAGTTGACGATAAACTAAATAAGTAACCATTCGGAGAATAAAATAGATAAAAGAAAAGGCTAATACCACCCAAAAAAGCCAACCGCCATATAACACCATCATAATAATTAAACTGATGATCATAATCGTATCAATAATCGTGCTAATAATGCTTGAAGTTAAAGTTTTCTGAATGGTTTTTAATGAACTAAATCGGGAATGAATATCACCTACTTGGCGTTTTTCAAAGAAATCAAGCGGTAATTTTAAGAGATGAGAAAAGAAACTGGCTGTCCATTGAAAATCAATTAAATAATTCATTTTCAAGGAAACCCAAGCCCTAAACATACTGACCGTTGTACGGAAAAGGGTAAATAGAAATAGCCCAATACAGATAATTAAAAGTAATGATTGATCTTTCGCTTGCATAACGTGATCCATCACCAACTGTGTTCCAATCGGCATAAGTAAAGCAATGAGTTCAATGAGCATTGAAAGGGCAAAAATTTTCACTAATGCACCTTTTATGCCGGAAATATGCTTTAAGGTTTCATACAAACTAATGGTGTTTTCATTGTTGCTTTTCTCAAATTTAACTTCAGACCAAGCTTCTAAAGCGACTCCGGTAAAATGGTTGGAAAATTCAGCACGGGATAATTTACGTTTACCGAAAGCAGGATCGTGGATAATAAACTGTTTTTCACTTGCGTGAGTTAATACCACAAAATGATTAAAATCCCAATGAAGAATACAAGGCAGACGAAGTTGTGGTACTTCATCTAACTCTAGAGAAAGAGGGCGAGTTATTAAACCACAGTCATTTGCAATAGAAATTAAGGTATGTAGCGTTACTCCACGAGAGGAAGTACCATATTGACTTCGTAATTCAAATAAATTGGTGTCTTTATCGTAATAGCCCAACATCATCGCTAAACAGGCTAAGCCACATTCAGCTGTTTCAGTTTGCAAAATAACAGGTATTTTTCTCCGAAAATCAAATTTTAACTGCTCAATTCCTGTCATTATTGCTCCATATTTTTGCGTAATTGATACATAGGGAAAAATATCCACTCATACAGTTTACGTTTCTCTAAAAATAACGTGGCTTCGGCTTTCATTCCACTCATAAAATAAAGGGTGGTATCATTATATTTTACGTTTTGATCGGCAAGCTCAATCAGAATTTTATAAAGCGGAATGCCTTGATCTAAATTTGTAGGGAGATTTTTATAAAAACTCAGTTCTTGCAGAGAAGCAGGTAAGGTTGAAATTGACGTAATTTTGCCCTTAAACTGCCCGAATTTTTCAAACGGAAAAGCCTCATAACGAATATTCACCTCATCGCCTTGTTTAATAAATGAAATAGCACTATTCGGCACCCACATCACTAGCTGATAATTGCCTTTATTCTGTGGCAGAATTTGTGCAAGCGGGTCATTTTCTTTAATAATTTGCCCAACTGTTACGCTGGTACTTTCAATTTTTCCGTCTAAAGAGGCATTAACAATAATATCTGAAACAGATTCAAACTCCATCAACCGAATAGATAAATCACTTTTTTGCATTTCATAGCGAATAATCTGATTATTAAATTCGGTTTTACGGGTTTCAATTTCATTTTCCAAGCTAAGTTGGGTGGATTTTAATTGAATTAATTCTTGCTTTAGCTCATTAAACAGTGATTTTTGTTGGAAATATCTGCTTTTCTGAACATTTACTTCATCATAGCTAGAATGCCCTACTTTTAATAATTTCTCATAACGCTTTACTAAATCCTCATAGTCATTCATTGTTTTTTCAACTTCAACTAAATAAGCCTGCTTATCTTGATAAATTTTTTGATTGTTTTCGATCTGATTTTCAAGGCTATTAATAGTTTCTAACTTATTCTTATTTAAAGCTGTGATCGCTTGTTCTGTTGCTTGAATTTGTGATTTCAGAGAAAGAATAGAATTGACATTAATATTCCCGCTATGCGTAATTCTATCCAGCGTAATTTTAAACAGCGGATCGCCCTTTTTCACCTGTTGATGAGGCTGAATATAATTTTCGGATATATAGCCGGATTTAGGAGCAGAAAGGATAATTGGATGAGCTTGCATTACTAACTCACCAACAACAGTTTCACGGCGGGTATAACTGCCAAAAACAATAAATAAAATAAATGCAGCAAAAATAAAGAAAGAAATGGAAAAGATAAACCAAGCAGGAATTCTGCTAAATAGTACCGCAGTGCTTTTCCATTTTTTTGACTGATATGCAATAGCTTCTTCTCTAAACATATTATTAATATTAATTTTTTTCTTTGTGGTATTTGAATAGCCAAAGAGCCAACAATGAAAAAATAACAGATATAATTATGGGTTCAGCAATGACGAGCAAAATACTTTTATTTTGCTTAAAATGAAAAATATTATCGATACCAAATATTAGTATATAACTTAAGAAAAATATAAAGGCAGCCTTCCTATAAGACAGCTCTTTTCTTAAGAAAATAGATATCTCAATAAATGTGATAACTATAACAAATGAAGTATATATCATCTCTATTTATAAATGCCCTATTTTATTATAGAGCAATAAACCTATTTCCGATTAGCAATATGTTGAATTGAACTATTTAAACCTGTTAGTCCAGGTCTCCAAGCAACATTTCCAACAATCCCTCCTCCAGCAGCAGAAATTAATTTTCCTCCGATACCTCCTGTTATAGCCCCTGAACCAGTTGCCAATGCCGCACCTTTAAATGTCATAGAATGAAGATCATGTCTATGATTCCATACATACATTCCTAATCCAATCGCCCCTCCAAAGGCAAAATTTGCAAATCCGCCAGTTACACATTTCGTATTTTCTAATTTGATCACATTCATTATAAATTACCTTTTTACTATTTTAATAGCCCTCGTAAGAGGGCTATATATTTTTAGTTATTGTGTACTAAGATAGGGTTTATTTTCTCTTAAACATCTGTCATACACTATTTTCTGATGAACCGAATCTTTTATGTGCCTGTTTACATAAGCAGAAGAGAAACATTGACTATCTTTTCTATCTCTCTCTATAGAATGAGTACAAGCAGATAATAAAATTGGTATTAGTAGAGTATATTTAAAATTTAATGGTAACATTAATGCCACCACCTGTAATCTTATTACCGATGAATCGATTCTTTTGAAAATCTACAGATGGTGTTACAGAAATATTTTTCGTTGGATTAAATGTATATCCAGCGTTTACATTCATGTAAGTTCCCCATCGACCTCTAGCACCTCCACCAGAGAAATTGAATCTACCACCATTTACAATGAGTGTTTCTGAATTATTTAAAACTTTCATATTATTACTCCTTTGAGTGTTGATAGTAAGTACTGAAATGCTCAGCACAGTAATGATAACAGTTATCATTTATAAAATCTGTGATCTAGTTCACAAAACCTCTAAAATATTCCACATTCACTTATTATGGTTATTTATTGCTCACTAGAACAAGTAAACACTATGAAACATATTCAAAAGAATTTCATTTTTAACGTTTTACGAAAAATAAATGCGTAAGCCAATGCAATTACGGAAGCAATAGCCCACTTTTCTATTCTTCCTATACAGGATAGTAACTCAATATTAAAAAAGTTGTTGGAATTAGAATAATCCAGAAAAATATAATCACTATTCTTTTAATGTTCATTTCATAGTCTCCCCGTTTCTTCTCGCATTCTTCCAATACTTCAGAAAAGAGCGAACAATAATAAATAAGGGGCTGTAGTAGATTAGCATCACTGCTATACTACAAAAATGAAGATAACCCATTGTAAATTAAAGAAATCTTTGCAGAAAAAGCTTCTTGAATTTTTTGTTGCTGAAGTGACCGCTAGAACCGCTGCTGATTTATTAGGTATTCAACCCAATACGGCAGCCCTGTTTTACCACAAAATTAGGCTGGTCATTGAACACCATTTAGCCCTTGAAGCTCATGAAATTTTTGAGGGAAAAATTGAGGTAGATGAAAGCTATTTTGGTGGTCATCGCAAAGGAAAACGACGGCGAGGCGCGGCTGGGAAAGTCGCTGTATTCGGTTTGTTGAAGCGTCAAGGAAAGGTGTTTACCGTAGTGGTAGAAAATACCAAATCAGAAACGCTAATGCCGGTCATTACAAGGAAAATCAAG
>NZ_JBGTYY010000007.1:0-87995 GCF_041807705.1 Mannheimia kashgarensis | reverse complement strand
CACCATCGAACACATCAAGGAAAAATGTGCTGTGGCAGAACACCGATGGCAACCTTACTTGATGGAAAACGGATTTGGGTGGAAAAGAATTTAAGCTCAAATTAATCTGACAGACACGGTAATTTAAAACGGGGGACTGTCAGATTAGGTTTGATCTTCTACACATTACTTGACGTACACAAGTTCTTATATCATTAATTGCCTCGGGCGATAAAATTACTGGTTTAGGCATATGCTACTGTACGCTCGAAATCTGCTAACTCTTGAGCAGTTTCTTCAATAGTTGATTGAACTAACAATTTGGCTTGTTCAAGAGGAATACCTTTTCCAGATTCTAATTCAGCTCTGCCTTTTGCAATTTTTCGAGCAAGGAACTCATCGTAGCCTTTTTCTTTGAATAACATTGTAGTCTCCAAATTTTTTACTTGTACTAAATTTACGCTGGAATTTGGGAAGTGTCAATAGTCCGTTTTACAGGGAAACCCAAATTTCTGCCCGATAATCTAAGCAAAAAACCGAATCCGTTTTTCTCTTGGGAACCCAGTTGTGATGTTACCTCTCAATCTAGGAGGTGCTTACGCTTTAAATACTGAGCGTATCATATTCCGTTAGGTATCCTTGACGTCAATGAATGATTGTCAAAATTTGCACTTGTGTTTATGTTTCTCTATCTGCTGTTCCCTATAGTTCTTGCAAGACCTCATATATAATTTTTTGGCAAAGCTGACGGCTTTCTTCTAATGGAACAACACGACCGTTTTCAATGTCATCAAGTCCCTGTCTGACTTGCTCTGTTAAGAAATTTTTGTATTCTTCTGACATAGGAATTATATTCTCCGAGAACTATTGTTGGAATAATTTACGCTTAAAGCAATAGAGTTTCAAGAGTAGGGAGAAAGTGTTGTGATTTGGTGAGATTTAAAAATCATCATCGTAAGACTCAATTTCATATTCAGCTTCTTCATCATCATACTCATTCTCTTCAATTTCTGTATACTCAAATTGTTCCCGTAATGCGGCAGCTGCTTCTGATTCTGGCATAAATTGTTGGTAATTGCAGAAGAGATTATCATCATTGCCCTTTTTCCAATTAGCTCTGAGATTGACACAAGATAATATTGATTTTTCTCTATGGGAATAAAGCGAAAATACGCTTTTGAAGAAGATAAATAATTCATCATGATAAGAAAACAGTAAAGTATTGTTTAAAGTGAGTAGTATCCATCATAATATTTACCACTTGAGGAAGTGTTTTTTACTCTGCTGTTATTACTTTCTCAAGATGCCTTTTAATCGTTCTCTCAGAACAGAGGTTAAAAGAGGGACAGAAAATGCAATTTTTTAGGCATTTTTATAAAAAGTAGGTAAAACCTTAGCTTTAACCTACTTTACAGACTCAATTTTTTCCACTATGCCATTTCTTGCAAATTAGAAGTTTGCGTTGCGAGGAGCGCGAGGGAACGGGATTACATCACGAATATTCTGTAAGCCTGTTACATACACGATCAAACGCTCAAAGCCTAAGCCGAAGCCTGAGTGAGGCACTGTACCGTATTTGCGTAAATCACGATACCACCAGTAATCTTCTGGGTTTAATCCCATTTCAACCATACGTTTATCTAACACATCTAAACGCTCTTCACGTTGTGAA
Organism: Mannheimia kashgarensis; assembly: GCF_041807705.1. Classification (NCBI taxonomy): domain Bacteria; kingdom Pseudomonadati; phylum Pseudomonadota; class Gammaproteobacteria; order Pasteurellales; family Pasteurellaceae; genus Mannheimia; species Mannheimia kashgarensis. Next base: position 86,344 of record NZ_JBGTYY010000007.1, on the reverse strand, counting down.
CCACCGATAATCTCGCCGATGCCCGGAGCTAAAACGTCCATTGCTGCTACTGTTTTGCCGTCTTCGTTTAAACGCATATAGAAGGCTTTAATATCTTTCGGATAGTTTTTCACTACCACAGGCGATTTAAAGTGTTCTTCTGCTAAATAACGCTCGTGTTCAGATGATAGGTCAATACCCCATTCCACAGGGAATTCAAATGTTTTGCCTGATTTTAATAAAATCTCAATCGCATCAGTATAATCTACTTGAGCAAATGGGGCATTAATAAAGTTCTCTAAACGACTTATCGCATCTTTATCAACGTGTTTAACGAAGAATTCCATATCGTCTTTACGTTCAGCAAGTACGGCACGGAAAACATATTTCAGCATATCTTCGGCTAATTTTGCGTTATCGTTTAAGTCTGCAAATGCAACTTCAGGCTCCATCATCCAGAACTCGGCTAAGTGGCGAGTGGTGTTTGAATTTTCCGCACGGAAAGTCGGGCCGAATGTATACACTTTACTTAATGCACAAGCGTAAGTTTCTGCATTTAATTGACCTGATACGGTTAAAAATGACTCTTTACCAAAGAAATCTTGGTTGAAATCGACTTTGTCATTCTCACCACGTGGTAGATTTTCTAAATCAAGTGTAGAAACACGGAACATTTCGCCTGCACCTTCAGTATCTGAAGCGGTAATCACTGGTGTTGCAACCCAATAGAAGCCTTGTTCGTGGAAGAAACGATGAATTGCTTGTGCTAAGCAATGGCGAACACGAGCCACTGCACCGATTAAGTTTGTGCGAGGGCGTAAGTGTGCGACTTCACGCAGATATTCAATAGAGTGGCGTTTTGCTGCCATCGGGTAAGTATCAGGATCTTCCACCCAGCCAACAACTTCTACATTGCTTGCTTGTAATTCAACTGCTTGACCTTCAGCGGGTGATTCCACTACTTTACCTGTAACAATAACAGAGCAACCTGCAGTTAAACGTAATACTTCATCATTATAATTAGGAAAATCGTTGTTGATGATTGCTTGAATTGGGTCAAAGCACGAGCCGTCATATACAGCTAAGAATGATAAACCTGCTTTTGAATCTCGACGGGTACGCACCCAGCCACGCACTGCAACTTCTTCACCTACTGTAACTTTGCCAGATAGGATTTCCGAAACTGTTGGAAATTTAGACATTGAATACCTCAAATTCTTTATTGTGAGTTTTAATATAAGAAACGTTCCGTATTCTACAAGAAAATAGGGGGAAATATAATAATTTTACGGAATTATTTGCAAATTTGTGAGTCTATATAAGCATTGCAAGTAGTTAAATCTGAATTTGCTTAGTTTTAAAAATTTTTTAATTTTTAATGAACTTTCGTTCAGTTAGTTAGTCTGAGTATATGTAACAGATTTATGCAAGTTTTTTTCATTAATTTCCTTAGGTAAGACCTCCGCCCCTTTTCGCTGTTTTGATTAGGGGCTTTTTTTTTGCTAAAAGATTTACAAATTTTTGATGACAAACGCTTGCATTTGAATGTTGGCTTTGCCAACGGATCTGAAGGATAGAGCGTAGCGAGTGAAAACAACCGCTTGCATTTCTTCCTCGCTTTTATCTTATCTGTGGTACAATTTCCCTAATTTTGGCTAATCAATTATTCCAATGAGCAAATCATTTTCTTTTTTCTTTTACGATTATGAAAGTTTTGGCGTAAGCCCATCTCACGATAGACCTGCCCAGTTTGCAGGGATTCGCACCGATGAGGATTTTAATATCATCGGCGAACCTGTGATGTTTTATTGCAAACAAACGCCAGACTATTTACCTAGCCCTGAAGCGGTAATGGTTACAGGTATTACACCGCAACAATGTAACGCTGAAGGTCTGCCTGAGCCTGAATTTGCCGCTCGTATTCACGCTGAATTTAGCCAAGCCAATACTTGTACTATTGGCTATAACAACATTCGTTATGATGATGAAATGACTCGCTATACCTTTTTCCGCAATTTTTACGATCCCTATGAATATAGCTGGAAAAATGGCAATTCTCGTTGGGATTTATTGGACTTAGTGCGAGCTTGTTATGCGTTACGCCCAGAGGGCATTGAGTGGACTAAAGATGAAAATGGTATGCCGAGCTTTAAATTGGAGAATCTAACCAAAGCGAACGGCATTGCTCACGAAAATGCTCACGATGCGATGTCAGACGTTTATGCGACCATTGCAATGGCAAAGTTGATTAAAGAAAAACAGCCAAAACTGTTTCAATTTTTCTTTAATTTACGCACTAAAAAAGAAGTTGAAAAGCTAATTGATACAGGCGAGATGACACCACTTGTACACGTTTCGGGTATGTTGGGAAATTATCGTGGTAATACTGCTTGGGTTGTGCCTTTAGCTTGGCACCCAACTAATCGAAATGCAGTGATTGTGTGTGATTTATCGGGTGATATGCAGGGTTTACTGAATGAAAATGCAGAAACTCTACGCCAACGCTTATATACCAAACGTGAAGAATTAGCAGAAAATGAACTCCCAGTGCCGTTGAAATTAGTGCATATCAATAAATGCCCGATTTTAGCCCCTGCAAAAACCTTGCTACCTGAAAATGCAGAGCGACTAGGTATTGATCGAGCATTATGCTTAGAAAATTTGAAAGCGCTAAAAGCTCAGAAATCGCTTGTGCGAGAAAAAGTGTTGGAAATCTTTACTGATGAACGCACATTTGAGCCTTCAGCTAATGTAGAAACTATGCTCTATGAGGGCTTTTTCTCGCCTGCGGATAAAAATAATATGGCGATTTTACGCACCTTACCGCCTGAAAGTTTAGCTAAGCACGGCTTGAAATTTGAAGATCCTCGTGTAGAGCCACTTTTATTCCACTACCGAGCAAGGCATTATCTAAACACGCTAACAAGGGCAGAGCAGATTAAATGGCAGAAGTATTGCCACCAACAAATTGATGCAAAAGCAGAGCAGTTTGCCAAATCCATTGATGAATTGTTCCAACAACATCACGACAATCCAGAAATGGTAAAATTATTGGAAAATTTGACCGCTTACGCAGAGCAAGTCTCACAAAAACAGACGGTTGTTTATACGCCAAAAAGTGATGATGAAAAATTAGTGAATGATTTAAATAAAGTGGCAGAGCAATCATTAGATAAAGCTGAAAAATTAAAGCTATTAAAGGAATTAATTAAATAGAATGGAAACGCTTGAATTAGAACATCACCCTTTTGAGCCGATTCTGCCTGAACACGCCACCGTTGTGATGATGGGGACATTTCCACCAACGTCCGAAAAACGCTGTATGGAATTTCATTATCCAAACTTTCAGAATGATATGTGGAGGATAATGGGCAAGGTGTTTTTTGATGATGTGAATTACTTCCGAGTAAATGATGAAAAACGGTTTGACCCTGTTCGCATTGAAGCCTTTTTGCGAGAAAAGTGCATTGCACTTTGTTCATCGGCTAAAACGGCAATTCGTTTAAAAGGTAATGCGGCAGATAAAGATCTCAAAATTGTTGAGCCTGTGGATATGGACGAGTTATTAACTCAGCTACCCAAAATGAAATGGCTATTCACAACAGGCGGTTTGGCAACAGATGTGTTATTAGACCTTCTGCCAGAGAAAATAAAAGCCCCGAAAACTAATGAGTGGGTGGTGTATCCTTATGCCAAATCAAGAGAGCTTTATTTATATCGGTTGCCTTCTACCTCAAGAGCTTATCCATTAAGTTTGGAGAAAAAGACTGAAGCCTATCGCCAATTTTTCATTCAAACAGGGCTAATTAAGGATTAATAATGAAATACGATTTACATTCGCATAGTACGGCTTCCGATGGCGTACTTTCGCCCACCGAATTAGTCCAAAGAGCGGTTGAGCAGGGCGTTGAAATGCTTGCTTTAACCGATCACGACACCATTTCAGGCATTCGTGAAGCGAAAACCTTTGCCCAAACTCAGCCAATCAAATTTATTTCTGGGGTGGAAATTTCCGTATTATGGCAAGACAAAAGCATTCATCTTGCAGCCCTAAATATTGATGAAAATAATGAAGAATTAATTCAGTTTTTAGATAACCAAGCTAAATTGCGTGAAGAACGAGCGGTCGAAATTGGTGAAAAATTAGCAAAAGCAGGTATTCCTAATGCTTATGAAGGGGCAAAATCTCTTGCCACAGGTGAAATAACCCGAGCTCATTATGGTCGTTTTTTATATGAAAACGGACACGTTCGCAACATAGAACACGCTTTCAAACGCTATTTAGGAATGGGGAAGCCCGCTTATGTTAAGCCAAAATGGAGCAGTTTAGAAGAAGCCGTTCAGGTTACACACAAGGCTGGAGGGGTCATTAATATTGCCCACCCATTGCGTTATAAAATGACTTCTCGCTGGATTCGCCGTTTGATTGTCGATTTCAAACTAGCAGGCGGAGATGGAATTGAAGTGGCAGGCTGCGGACAAACGCCAGACCAACGCCAATTACTCACTCGCTGGGCGAAAGAATTTGATTTATATGGCTCGGTTGGCTCTGATTTCCACTATCCAACAGGCTGGATTGAACTCGGAAGAAGTTTAGAACTGCCGAAAGAGTGCAAGCCGATTTGGGAGCTGTTTTAATTATATAAATGCGTTTTTCTCTTATTAATAAATAGAGGAAAATAACTGTTCCCACAATACCAAAAATAGTGGATATCGGCACTTCATAAGGGGCATTAACTGAACGCCCTAAAATATCACAAATAAGGACTAAATTCGCACCTAATACCACCACAGTAGGCAGATTTTGACGCAATCTATCGCCCGCAATCCGAGAAATAATATTCGGTACAACCAAACCAATAAAAGGGATTTGCCCAACCGTTACTACAACGATGGAGGTAATCATCGCAACCACAATCAACGCTAGCCACGTTATTTGTTTGTAATTTATGCCTAAATTGGTACTAATGTTCTCGCCTAGTCCCACAATGGTTAGCTTATCTGCCATTACATATACAACCACCGCTAAAATTGCAGTCAGCCAGAGTAATTCATAGTGCCCTGCTAAAATGCCAGAAAAATCGCCCGAGAACCAAACTGCCAGCACTTGCAAGCTATCATTTTCATAAGTGATATAAGTTGAAATTGCTTCAATTACGCCACCAAACACAATGCCGACTAAAGGTAACATTAATTGTTGGTAAGGAGGTAAGTTGCGAATAAGTAGTATAAAATGCTAATGCCAATTAAGGTGCTAACGGTGGCAATAGACATTTTTAGCATTAACATAGAGGCTGGGAACATTAAGCTCGCAATAAGAATGCCAATAGCTGCACTTTGGCTTGCCCCAATCATACTTAGCTCAATAAAGCGATTTTTTAAGACGATTTGCAGCACCATTCCAGCAACGGCAAGGAAACGGCTAACAAAAAAGAGCTGGCTTTGCTCGGCAGAGCTAAATACCTCACGCCAACTAAAATCAGCAACACCCACACTTGTGCTAATTGGAATGAGTAATAAAATAAGAAGATTTAATCTAATGCAGAAACGTGAGCGGCGATAAAAAAGCTAGAAAAGGCAAAAGCAAGTTTAGTTAAACGCATAATAGTCTCCATAAATTAAATATTTGCACAGAATGATAATACTATTACGAACTATTCTCAAAAATAAAGTAAGGATTTTGTGATCTAAATCACATTTTAATTTGTAAATTTTTCACGAAAAAAGACCGCTTGCTTGTGCTAAAATGCTTTAAAAGTTTTCAGGATTTCTATTTTATGAGCAAACAGCACAAACCCTTTATTCTCCATTCTCCATTCAAACCCTCAGGCGATCAGCCCACCGCAATCGCCAAACTCACCGAAGGCTTAAATGACGGGCTTGCCCACCAAACCTTACTCGGCGTAACGGGGTCGGGCAAAACTTTTACGATTGCCAATGTGATTGCCGAGCTCAATCGCCCTGCGATGGTGCTTGCCCCGAATAAAACCCTAGCCGCTCAGCTTTATGCGGAGATGAAAGCCTTTTTCCCTGAAAATGCGGTAGAGTATTTCGTTTCCTACTATGACTACTACCAACCCGAAGCCTATGTGCCAGCAAGTGATACCTTTATTGAGAAAGATGCGTCCATCAATGAGCAGATCGAACAGATGCGACTGTCGGCAACTAAATCTTTCCTCGAACGCCGAGATACCATTGTGGTCGCTTCCGTTTCCGCCATTTACGGCTTGGGTGATGTTGATGCCTATATGCAGATGATGTTACATTTACAAATAGGTGCGATGATCGGGCAGCGGGAAATTCTGACTCGCCTTGCCGAATTGCAATATACCCGTAACGATCAGGCGTTCCAACGCTCGACCTTCCGTGTGCGGGGCGATGTGATCGACATTTATCCTGCCGAAAGCGATGAAGTGGCACTGCGTGTTGAGCTGTTTGACGATGAAATCGAAAATCTCTCGCTGTTCGACCCACTTACAGGGCATAGCTTAGGCAAAGTGCCTCGCTACACGATTTATCCTAAAACTCACTATGTCACGCCACGAGAGCGAATTTTAGAGGCGATTGAGCAGATCAAAGCAGAACTTGCCGAACGCCGTACCTACTTTATTCACGAAAACAAATTGCTGGAAGAGCAGAGAATTGCTCAACGCACCCAATTTGATATTGAGATGATGAACGAGCTGGGCTACTGTTCGGGCATTGAAAACTATTCACGCTATCTGTCGGGCAGAAAAGAGGGAGAAGCTCCGCCAACTCTGTTTGATTATATGCCGGCAGACGGTATTTTGGTTATTGATGAAAGCCACGTTACTGTGCCACAAATCGGCGGAATGTATCGGGGCGACCGAGCGAGAAAAGAGACGCTGGTGCAATATGGCTTCCGCCTGCCGTCTGCTCTCGATAACCGCCCGCTCAAATTCGAGGAGTTTGAACGCCTTTCGCCACAGACGATTTATGTCTCTGCCACACCAGGTGCGTACGAATTGGAGAAAAATCCCGATGTGGTGGATCAAGTGGTTCGCCCAACCGGCTTGCTCGACCCGATTATCGAAGTTCGCCCCGTTGCCACGCAGGTGGACGATTTGCTGTCTGAAATTCACAAGCGAGTGGCGGTGGACGAACGAGTGCTGGTGACAACACTCACCAAAAAAATGGCGGAAGATCTCACCGATTATTTGGACGAACACGGCGTACGAGTTCGCTATCTGCATAGCGATATTGACACAGTAGAGCGGGTGGAAATTATCCACGATTTACGAATGGGAATGTTTGACGTGCTGGTGGGGATCAACTTATTGCGTGAGGGCTTGGATATGCCGGAAGTGTCGCTGGTGGCGATTTTAGATGCGGACAAAGAGGGCTTCCTCCGTTCCGAACGCTCGTTAATTCAGACCATCGGACGTGCCGCCCGAAACCTCAACGGCAAAGCGATTTTATACGGCGACCGCATTACCAACTCAATGCAAAAAGCAATTACTGAGACCGAACGCCGCCGTGAAAAGCAGATGAAATACAACGAAGAACACGGCATCACGCCACAAGCGTTGAACAAAAAAGTGGGCGAATTGCTCGACATCGGACAATCCGACAAACCAAAACGCGGCAAACAAGCGGTTAAAAAAGCCGAAAATTCTGCAAGCGACTACAAACCGAAATCCCGCAAAGAGTTGGAAAAAGAGCTTAAACTACTTGAACAACAAATGCGTGATTTTGCGAAAGATCTGGAATTTGAAAAAGCGGCTGCGGTAAGGGATAAAATTGGGCAGTTAAAGGCGTATTTGTTGGAAATTTAATATAACAGGTAGGTTGCGTTGAGCTTGCGAAAACCCAACACTATTTTTAGACATTTTGTTGGGTTACGCTTCGCTAACCCAACCTACGAGTTAATTCCATTTAAATAACCATTCACCATCAGGTTGTTTGATAGCAGCATAGCCATAACTGTCGGTTTCTTCACTTTGAGGAGATTGATAATAAACTGTGAAGGTAAATGCGTTAGCCGCTTGTCGTTTGAAATTGTTTATTCTAAGCACCTTCAAACAACCTGATTTGTGGTATTTAAGCTTATAACTAACTGATAGAGGGACAGGTAAACCTAAGCCACTATTAGGATCACTAAATTGATTAAGAGGAGATTGTTGTGTAGTACAAGCTGTCATTGAAACCATTTTCTCAATAGTTGGCTTCGCTTCATTAAACATTTTTTTGACATCATTACTTGCATTTGCCCTATTAATAGCATTCACAGCAGATGTTTTAGTTTGAGTATCAATAGGAACAGTAGAGGAAGATAAGGCAGAATTTACAGAACCAAGAGTGTTATTCACAGCACTCAATACATCATTTACACCTTGACAAGCAGTTAAGCTAACGCTGAAACGCTGAACGAGAGTTTTGCATATTTTTCTCCTATAAGAATTAAAAGACGAATTAAATTCTATCAATTTCCATAAATTGTTCAAGGGTTTTATCGTATCAACCTCATTCTTTAATCTAACAAGCGGTCAGATTTCTTCCATTTTTTACAAATTAACTCACAGCCCCACACTCAGCCACTTCCCATTGCATTTTTGAGATTTTATTTCGTTGATAAAGCCAGTTTGCAACCTCTTTCCAAGAATAGAGTGCGGAACCGCTCGCTACGCCGTAAACAGGGCGGGGGAAATTATTGGCTCGTTTGCCATTGGCGTAATTAGAAATGGCTGCACGGGTTAAGCCTGTTCGGGTGGCGATTTCACTTAACGAACTGACACCAGCTTCTTGCAATACTAAATCTGAAAACCCTGCTTGGCGGAGATTATCAAAGGCGGATTGAATAGCGATTTGTGCTGTTTCGGCTTCTCTGTCAAATTCCAAATAGACACTTTGGTTGTAAAAACAGATCAAGGCATCATCACACCCTGCGTCAAAAAGACGATCTTCAAGGTTTTCGGTGCTTTTGTCGGCATCTCGAATCAAAATTGAAAAATGATAAAGTGTCATCGGTTATTCTCCACATTCGTTTACTTTACGAATAATTTGTTTGGCGTGATTTTCAGGATTTCGGGGCGTACTCCATACACTCATTTGATGTTCACTATGCCCTAGAATACAGCGTAAACGGCAGTATGAGTGAGCAGATTTTCCTGATTTCACAATCTCCCAGCCATTTTGCACGGCATAATCTAATGCAGCTTGAATATGTTTATTGGGGTGTTTTCCCATAGATGTTCCTAATTAGCTATTATACACAACTGTTTACATTTGTAAACAATTTATTGATTGTATAGATAGAATAACGAGGAAAATGGTTTGTACAAGCGGAGAAATTGGGAGAAATTGATTTTTGCGAGTGAGATCGAAAAATTTGTTTTTATTGCTTGATTTTAGATTTATTCTGTGAAGCAATTTTTGTTATCGGAGGAGGGAAATATGCTTTTCGACACCCATATCCATCTCGATCAATTTTCAGATCAAGAAATCGAGCAAATTTTAGAGCAACCTCATTTACAAGGCGTGCTGGCTGTTGCAACGGATTTAGCTAGTTGTGAACGGTTATTGAGCTTAAAAGAGCAGTATTCCAATCTCTACATTGCGGCTGGCTTTCACCCAGAACAAGCATTACCTTCGCAGAGTGAGATCGAAAAACTATTTGATTTTATTGCAAAAAATTATCAAAAGTTGACCGCTTGTGGAGAAGTTGGGTTGCCGCATTATCTGAAGCGAGAAAATCCAGCATTAGATTATCAGCCATATATTGATTTGTTAGAGAGTTTTATTGCGGCAAGCAAGCAGTATGATTTGCCGTTAAATTTGCATATTGTGTATGAGGACACAGAAATTGCCCTTGAACTGCTAGCAAAACATCAAATTCAAAAAGCCCATTTTCATTGGTTTAAGGCAAGTGATGAGACGTTGGAAAAATTGCTTTTGACCCCTTATTTTGTTAGTCTTACGCCCGATATTTTGACTAACCCGAAAACGCAAAAAGTGGCTCAGCAGTTTCCGTTATCACGGCTACTAATTGAAACTGATGCCCCTTGGCAGCACGAGGGATTTAAGTCTGTAGAAATTACTCAGCAACTCGTTGCCGTAATCCAAAAGCTGGCGGAAATTAAGCGATTGCCAGAAAAAGTGGTGGCAGGGCAGATCAGTCAAAATATACATTCATTTTATCTCACTAAATAGAATTTATTACATCTATGAAAAACCATCAACCAATTAAAGGGGCAGTTGCAATTATTACCGCAGGTGTATTGTTTGCCTGTATTAATACACTTATTCCCAAGTTGACTTCTATTTCCCAGATTGACTCTAGCGTGATTGCCTTAGTGCAATACTTGATTGCTTTTGTGTTTCTTGTGCCAAGTATGAATAATGTTGGCTTTTTCTCATCACTAAAGACGGCACATTTTGGGCAGCATTGTTTTCGCATTTTTCTTTCGGCAATCGGTATTCAATGCTGGACAATGGCATTAGCTAACCAATTACCGATTTGGCAAGGCATTGCATTACTGATGACATCGCCTCTCTTTGTTACCATCGGCTCAGGGCTATTTTTGAAAGAACACGTCGGTAAAAGACGCTGGATTGCCACCGCACTCGGTTTTGTGGGAGCAATGATTATTTTAGAGCCGTGGAGCGATAATTTTAACCTGATTGCATTATTACCACTTGCAGCCGCCTTTTTCTGGGCAGGTTATTCATTGATGGTGAAAAAACTTTCTCGCTACGACAGCCCAACCACAATGGTGGCTTATCTGTTTATTTTAATCACGCCATTTAACTTACTAATTGCTTTAACCAATCTTAGCCCGAGTGGATTTAGCTTTCCTTCGTGGAGCGATTTCGGTTTCCTGATTTTGCTTGGTTTTTTAACCGCTCTCGCTCAATTAGCGGTAGCAAAAGCCTATAATTTAGCCGATGCCTCTTATATCCAACCGTTTGATTTTATCAAACTACCGTTAAATGTATTGGCAGGCTGGCTGGTGTTTAACTGGGTTCCACCAGGGAAATTATGGCTGGGGGCTGCGATTATTATTGCCGCCACGGTTTATATTACCTACGCAGAAGGAAAAGATAATCGGTAGCGTAAGCAAACAAGCGGTTAAATTTCGTGAAAATTTTGCAAATTGCAAAAAGTTAGAGAAATTTGACCGCTTGTTTTTTATCGGCTAGAACCGACTTTCAACAATCAAATTGATGTTTTTATCGGTGTAAGCATAGAGGCTCGGTAGGTTGCTACGGTGTTTAGCGTAGGCAAATTGTAGTTTTGGGGTTAGCCCGAGCCAATGCCAGTCACGTTTCCAGAGTGTAAGGTTAGCACTTTGCACACGGTCGTGGCGGATTTTGCCGAGATTCAGTTTTCCGCCCAATATAGCGGTGTCTTTGTAACGCCTATCTGTGTAGCCAAGCGTGAGGCGACTGGAAAGTTCGAGTATTTGCCATTCTCGTTGCCAGCCGAAGCGTATTGCTTTGGTGTCGGAACTATGCTGTTTTAACCGAGTTTTGTCTCGGTGGAAATCTGTGCCGACAAAGAAAAATTGCTGTGGGCTTTGTCGCCAAAGCAGAGTAGCAGAGGCAAGTTTATAGTTTCCGTTATAAATCGGTAAATCAAAATAACGTTTTTTGCCGTATTCTAATGCAGTAGCGAGTTGCCAACGGGGTGAAAACCATTGAGCGTGTTCAAGCCGAATACCGTTTGTCCAACGTTCCGAGCGATGATTTTTCCAGCGTTTTTCATAAAACGGTAACAAGCGGGTGGTTTGGTCGGATTTTTTGTAAGCGTAGCCAAGCAAGGTGCGATTAGTGATTTCATCATAATCGTGCTTATCCCAATAAAGTTCGCCTTGGGTTTGATTATCAAAACTCACATAGTGCGAGCCGAACAGGTTGAAATCTCGCTGTAATCCAAACGCATAGTGAACGCCGTGTGCGGTTTGGGGCAACAAATTCGGTTGTTTTACATAGCCGGTTTGCTCAATGTTCGGCTGTTTTGAGGTGCGGTTAATGTTGCCGTCTCGTACATAATTGGCTGAAAAATTGAATTTCCATTCCTGTTTTTTTGCCAGATGTTGCTGATATTGCTCAATCAATGCGTGAACTTTAGGCGGTAGATGTTCGAAACTTTTGGCTTGTTCAAATTGGGCTTGGGCTTCATTAAGTTGCTGATCGTGCAATAGAGCAATCGCCAGCTCAATTCTTACAGTGTTTAGTTTGGGTTGTTTGGCAAGAATGGTTTGGAAGTGCTGAATTGCCTGTGCGTAATCGCCTTTCAGTAGGGCAATTTTACCTTGTGCATAACGCAGTAAAATAGGGTCAATCTGCGTAAAATCTTGATAAATAGCGGTCAATTTTTCCATATTGGCTAATTGACGGCTATAAATGGCTTGAGTCAGCAGTTTTTCGGTTAATGCCTGATTTGCTCTCAATTCCGCTTCATTAAAAATAGGGGTTGATTGTTCAATAGCGACAGATTGTGGTGCGGTTGTCGGCTGTGCTGTATGCTCAATATGAGCAGGTGTCGTATTCGGATCTCGGGCAAAGAGTAGCATCGGGAAAAAAGCCAGCAAAGCAATTTTTTTCATTGTTCGTCCTTAAAAACAAAGGGCTGTTGCCAGCCCTTATCAGAAATAAAAGATTAGTTGGTAGGTTTAGTTGCACCAAATACGGCGTTATATTTCAATTTGTCGTTCTCTAAATCAACCGCTCCGACCGCATCTTCTAAGTTTGGTCCGGTGAAATATACGTCGTATCCGCCTACAAAACTATCATCGCCTTCTACAGTTGCTTCATCACCAAAGCTAAGGTTACTTTTTAAGGTAGAACTTGGGCTAATTTTCGTTTCATTTAAGGAAATTTTACCTAACGTTTTACTGTTGATTTGACCACTAAGTGAGCTATCTTTCCAATTTTCAGCCAAATTCAAATCTAAGGTAACATCACCGTCAAATTGCGGCAAACTTGCAACTTGTTTGCCATCTTCGGTGCGAACCACTCTAGCAATAGTTTGCCCTTTATAAGTAGCGTTCCCCACTAAGTTCTCATTCCATTTGCTGTCATTGCTAAATACGTCATATTCCGCATAAGCATTGCCTCTGTCATTTTTACCGCTTTGCCCTGCTGTTAAATGCACGCTAAATAGATGGCTATCATTTTCATTGGTAAATAATGCTCCGTAGCTGGAATACGGTTGGTTTACATAGAGATAGTGAATTGATTGAGAATCGCCCTCTATTTTATCATCTTCATAAATGCCACTATGAATACCTAGCTGACTACCTGTGTTATCAAGGGTTTTAAAAGATGTCGCCTTGTCGGTACTACCGAGATTGAATGCAAGGATATGGTTGTAATCTTTATTATCATCGCTGCTTTCAAACGGCGAATCTTCCACAGAATCAGCGGTAAAGGAATCGTGATTTACTTTTAGAAACGCAGCGGTGTTTACCACACTTTTTCTTGGGTTTAAATTAACCACTCGGAAAGGTTTCTTTTTCCTATCAAGCTCCACGAAGATGATTTCCTGATCAGTATTTTCAGCTTTAGCAGGTGGTTCTACCGGTTGGTTATTGGCATTTTCTGCTTGATTATTTTCAGCTTCGTTACCTTGAGCGTTATCCGTTTTATCTGTCTCAGCTGTCTCCGGCTGTTTTTCTTCCTCTTTTTTATGCGTATTCGGTTGTTCCGGTACAGCGTTAGGAGCTTTATCGGAATTTGTTTGATTACTTTGAGGAGCAGGTTGAATATTGTCTTTAGCCGGTGGTGTATTGCTAACAGCAGGATTTGATTGTGGTTTATTTCCTGCTGTATTTACGGTGGCATTTGGTTTATTCGATTGTGGCTTTGGTGGGGTTGATTTTTGTCTATTCTCCTTTGCTTTGGAATCATCCTCCGGAACTGTAATCTGTTTTGGCGGATTATCTGCAATGACAGAAGGACCTTGGCTGGATTTGCAGCCGGTTAAAACAACAGAAACCGCTAATGCGGCAAGGGTTAGTTTGAATTTAGAATGCATAGATATTTTCTCCTTATAAAAACCATAAAATTTTAATGGATAAATTTACCTTTTGACAAGTAGGCAAGTTAAAAATCCCATAAATTTTTTATGGTCTATTGTAAAAAACTCTTTTTTACAGTAATTTATTACCCTTAAAATTTTTAAGGAGATGATTGTGTTTAATAAAAAATTACTGGCTTTGCTAATTTCTGCTCAATTTAGCCCGCTTGTTTGGGCTGAAAGCAGCGATGATGTTGCAGTTTTGAATGAGGTTTCTGTGGTTGGCAGTACACCGAGTGTGACGAAAGGTAGCGAAGTCACCCTAATGAAAACCAGTGATAAAATCATTGAAGGTAAAGAGTTTAAGAAACGTTCGGCAACATTGGGCAATGCGTTAGCCGCTGAATTAGGAGTGCATAGCAATCCGTTTGGGGGCGGAGCAAGTAAACCGATTATTCGAGGGCAGGAGGGCGTTCGAATTCGGATTCTGCAAAATGGCTCTGATGTGATTGATATGTCGAATCTTTCTCCTGATCACGCAGTGGTTGCAGATTCATTACTTGCCGAACAAGTAGAAATTCTGCGTGGTTCAAGCACCTTGCTTTATACCAGTAGTTCGCCGGCTGGAGTGGTTAATGTGTCTGATAAACGCATTCCAACAGCTATTCCGGAAAAAGGCTACGAGGTCGAGCTCAATTCTCGTCTTGATACGGCAGCAAAAGAAAAAGTGGGAGCATTGGGGGCAACTTTTGGCATTGGCAAACATATTGCCGTGCGTGCCGAAGGTTTAACCCGTCATAGTGATAACTACCGTGTGCCGGGCATTAACTTGGGGGAGCGTCTCAATTATGTGCCGGATACTTATCATAAATCCAAAGTCGGCACATTAGGGATTTCTTTCATTGGCGAACGTGGCTATATTGGAGCATCTTACAGCAAACGTCGGGATAATTACGGCTTGCCGGGGCATAACCACAAATTTGATTTTTGTACCGGTCATATTTACGGCAACAAACGGGATAAATATGCCTACACCTATCTCTATCCACATTTGTTAGATGAGAATAACATTACCAGTAATCCGCACTTCCATTGTGGCACTAACCACGCACATGATGAAAATCATAGCCACGATAACCCGTTCGGACACCAACACGACCATAATCACAAAGGTCCGTGGGTTGATCTTGAGTCGAAGCGAATTGACATCAAAGCAGAACTCCGCCAGCCGTTTAAAGGTGTGGATAAAATCAAAGCAAGCTATGCCGATGCCGATTATTATCACGATGAAAAAGATGCCGGAGCTTTAACCACCAGCCTGCATAAACAGAACAAAAAAGATCAGGATTACGGTAAGCCGGTGAATATTTTCAAAAATCGGGGTAAAAATGCCCGCTTGGAGATTTATCATGCACCGATTGGCGGTTTAACCGGTGTATGGGGCGTGCAATATCAAACCCAAAAAAGCAGTATGAATGCTCCAAAAGATCGTGAGGTTAAATTCCCACTGGTAGAAAATACCAACAAGCAGTTGAGCTTATTCGGGATTGAGCAATATATGTGGGACGATTTTGCCCTCGAATTAGCAGGCAGGGTAGAGCGACAAAAAATCGAGATTGATTACGACCGTGATGAAATCAAACGACTACAGAAACATTACACTCTAACCGGTGGTAAACAAGTTGAAACCACGCTTGACCCTTACGATCAAACGGCTTTTGCCTATTCAAGCACGTTAAACTGGTTCTTCCACCCAGATTATCAGCTTTCGTTTACCGCTTCGCACAACGAACGCTTACCAACGCCAATGGAGTTATACTATCACGGGCAACATATTGCTACTAACTCCTTTGAGTACGGTAATAAAGACTTGAGAAAAGAGAAGTCAAACAATGTGGAATTGGGATTAAGTTATCAAACCGAGCGTGTTGGTTATAAAGTGAACTTGTATTATAACCACTTTAAAAACTACATCTATAATGAAAACCTGTTCCGTGAAAATCAGCTGTTTATGCGTCGTTATAATCAAGCAAAAGCCCGTTTTTTCGGTATTGAAGCCGAAGCCGGCTATCGTTTTAACGACCAATACCAAGCCACTATTTTCGGTGATATGGTACGAGGCTGGCTCACCGGCTTACCGCCACTTAAAGTAAACAGCGATTACTCCGTCTTTAAGGATTATCTGCCGGAAAATGCACAGCGTGGGCAGGATTATTGGGTGTATCGAGCCGATCAAAATACCCCTCGCACACCGCCGTTGCGTTTAGGTTTCCGCTTTAATGCTGAATTTACGCCAAATTGGTCGGGGGATTTAGAGCTAATCCGCACCTTTACCCAACGCCGAACCAGCCAGTTGGAATACATCACCGAAGGCAATACAATGTTGAATATCGGGCTGGCGTATAGTAACAAGTGGAAAGATCTGGATTACAAAATCAGTCTAAACGGCACAAACTTACTGAATCAGCCGGTGTATATCCACACTTCGTATCATCAATTTGTACCACAAATGGGACGTAATTTTATGTTAGGATTAGAGATGAAATTCTAACAAAGCGAAACAAGCGGTCGTTTTTCAATCATTTCTGCAATTTGCAAAATTTTTCAGAAATTCGACCGCTTGTTTTTCATTACGCCGGATTATCAATATCAATAAACTCAACTTCTAATTCATAGTGTTCGGCGAGCCATTCACCTAAGGCTTTTACGCCGTCTCGCTCTGTTGCGTGATGTCCGCAGGCGAAGTAGTAAATACCTTGCTCACGGGCTGAGTGGGTGGTTTGTTCGGAAATTTCCCCGCTAATAAAGGCATCGCAGCCTTTTTCAAAAGCAAGATCGATATAACCTTGTCCGCTACCTGAACAGATACCAATGCGTTTAATCATTTTTTGTGGCGATGAAGTAAACTCATTACATAAAATAACGGTGCGTTGTAACGTTTTTTCAAGTTTCTGTTGTAGTTCTTCGGCAGAAATTGGTGTTTCTAATTCGCCATACATTGGAATACAGTTTGGATTATCTTCTAAACCTTGTAAATTGATTACACCTAAATGCTTCGCTAGTTGGGCGTTATTCCCTAGTTCTGGGTGGATATCAAGTGGTAAATGATAACCGAACAAGTTAATATCATTCACTAATAGTTGTTTAATACGTTTACCTTTCATACCTCTAATGCACGGGTTTTCACTTTTCCAAAAATAGCCGTGATGGACTAAAATTGCATCGGCATTTTTCTCGATTGCTTTTTCAATGAGTGGGAGTGAAGCTGTTACACCTGTGATGATTTTTTTAATCTCTTTTTTACCTTCAACTTGCAAGCCGTTTGGAGCGTAATCATTAATCGCAGAGCTGTTTAGTTTTGTGTTAAGAATTTGTTCTAGTTCAAAATTGGTTATTGTCATTTTATCTCCTTAAAATTGAGTGGTAATATGCGTAGGGGCAAAAAATTTTTGCCCCTACAATGTAACATATATGAGATGGATTTACTCTTGAGCAAGAGCAGCAATCGGATTAAGCCTTGAGGCATTGCGAGCAGGAATATAGCCAAACACAATGCCGATAAGAGTAGAGCAGAGTACTGCGATAATAACGGATTCTGGCGAAAGGATCATTTTAAAACTTGAGCCTAAGCTATTAAATGCCCAAATAATGCCACCTGCTAATAAAATCCCAATCACGCCACCAATCAAGCAAATTACAATGGCTTCGATCAGAAATTGTTGCAAAATGTTGCGTTGTTTAGCACCTATTGCCATTCTTACACCGATTTCACGAGAGCGTTCGGTAACTGAAACTAACATAATATTCATTACCCCAATACCACCTACAATCAATGAGATAAGTGCAATGGAAGAAATCAGCAATGTCATTGTATTAGTGGTATCGGTAATGGTTTGTTTAATGCTATCACTGTTAATAATAAAGAAATCTTTTTTGCCGTGTCGGGCTGTGAGTAGTTCCGTAATACTTTTTTCTGCGGTTTGGCTTTCGATATTATCTTTCACTTTAACTGTCAGAGAATCAATCTGCTTCGCCCCTGAAACACGCTGCATAATAGTGGTATAAGGCGACCAAAGCGTAAGGCTGGTTTGGTTCATAGCATTGGCTTGTTGAGCTACGCCGATAATCTGAAGCGGTTTTTTATCCACCAAAATAATTTCGCCTTCGACTGGAGCTGGTAAGCCTAAGTCTTTTTGCGTGTTAGGGTCGATAACAATAACTTGTGCCACATTTCTTACTTCTTCAGCCGTAAAAAAACGTCCTGAAATCAGCTTAAGCCCTTTTACGTCGATAAATTCTTCACCAACACCACGCACCGAGCCTGTTACTGCGGTATTGCCATAAATTAATGTGGCATTCACGTTACTTGATGGTGTGGTACTTTCAACATAATTTTGTCGGCTTAATGCTAAGGCATCGCTAATGGTCAGGTTTTTGGTAAGATTTGCCCGTCGATCGCCAAAGCCCGTGCCGTTCATAATATCCATTGTATTTGTTCCTAAGCTATTGATATTTGTCAAAATTTGCTGCTGCGAACCTTGTCCTAATGCAACTACAGAAATAACGGAGGCTATACCAATAATAATCCCCAGCATTGTGAGTAATGCTCGCATTTTGTGAGCTAAAATAGCACTGCTTGCCATTTTGAACGATTCAATTAATTGATCAAAAAAACGTGGCGGTTTGTGGGGCGTTTTATTAAGTTTAAGTTCGTTTGAGTAAGGTTTCTGGCGTTCATCTCGAATAATTTCACCATCTTTAATTTCAACCACACGGCTGGCTTGGGCTGCAATGTTAGGATCGTGCGTTACCATAATAATGGTATGACCTTCGCTATGCAGATCTCGCAAGATTTCTAGTACTGTTTCGCCGCTTTTGGAATCTAATGCCCCTGTGGGTTCATCAGCTAAAATAATTTCGCCGCCGTTTATTAAGGCACGGGCAATACTCACACGCTGCTGCTGTCCACCAGAAAGTTCGTTTGGACGATTGCGTGTTTTATCATCTAATCCCAGTTTAGCCAATAAGTTATCGGCACGTTGTTTGCGAGAGATTGTACCCATTCCCGCATAAATAGCAGGAAGAGCCACGTTTTCATTGGCTGTAAGGGCAGGCAATAGATTATAGCGTTGGAAAATAAAGCCGAATTTGCGTTGGCGTAAATCGGAGAGTTCATCAGCACTCATTTGCTGGGTTTCTTTGCCATCAATGCGACAAATGCCTGAGCTAGCTGTATCTAAACAGCCGATAATATTCATCAAAGTGGATTTGCCAGAGCCTGAAGCTCCGATAATTGCAACAAAATCACCTTGTTCTATAGTGAGGTTAATATTTTTTAAAATATGGGCTTGGCTTTCTCCCAAGCCAAAATATTTATTTAGACCTTCAATTTCAATTAATTTCATATTTGTGATGTTCTTCAGCTGCTTTTACAAATTTAGTAAAATTGTGTCCAAATAGGAATTTCTAATTCTACTCTTAATCCCCCCATATTGCTTTTTGTTAATCGGATATAGCCTTGGTGCTGTTGTACCGCATTATAAACGATAGAGAGACCTAACCCGGTTCCGCCGGTTTCTCGTGTTCTGGCTTCATCTATACGGTAAAAAGGCTTTAGAATATTCTCATATTCATTTTCAGGAACACCGGCTCCATCATCTTCAACTACTAAAATTAACTTTCCATTTTGGATATCCATTGAAATAGAAATAATTTTATTTGCATATTTTTGTGCATTTCTAACTAGATTTTCCAATGCACTAGAGAGGGAGGTCACTGAACCATTAATAGAATAAAAGCATGGTTTTTTAATATTCTGTTTAATAATCAAAATAATATTGTTTTGAGATGTTTCAAACTTTGCATCTTCAATTACATCTTGCCATATTTCATCAACTTTAAATATTTTAGTATGAGTCTGATAATTAAGTTTTTGCCGAGAAATAACTAATAAATCTTTAATCATTTGATCAAGTTTCCCGATTTCAGTCTCGATGCGATTAATTTCTGAAATTTCGCCTATTTTTCTGCGTAGGATAGCAGTAGCAAGCTGTAATCTTGCTAATGGAGTTTTTAATTCGTGGGAAATATCAGAAATCATCCGTTGTTGTTGTTCTGTTAAATCTTTTAGGCTCTTTACCATATGATTAAAACTTTTCCCTACTTCTCTTATTTCATAAATTCCTTCTTTTTCTAGTTTAGGGTTTGTTACTAAATTTCCTGCAGCGATTTTATTTGCAGAATCAGTAAGATTTTTGACTGGTCTAGTAATTTTAAAAGATAGCCATAATAATAATGGCATACCTGAAAACATTAAGATTAATGTCATTAGGAATGGGGAATCTAGAATAGCATTAAGCCATTCTTCTTGAGCAGCTACCGCTTTAATAAAATACTGATTATAAGTATGTGCAGATGACTTAATAATAAAAGGTCCATATATTTCAATGTTTTCGAATCGACGTTGTAATGGTCCCTCTGTTTGCTGTGATTGATAGATAAAAAATTGTAATGACTTAATATTACTTTGGTTTACACCACTTAAGTTCCCAGTCTCTTTATCTTCCAGAATAACATCATAGCCATTTATAGTTTCAACAGAAATGTTTCTCTCAAATATTTCGTCTAGGTTAAGACTTTTTTCTGTTTCACGACTCTCATTTCTAAAATAGATTTGATCTTTTTGAGAAATAGGGGAAAATTTTCTTGAATCAAATTTATCTAAATTAAAAGTAATTGTGATAAATAATATAAGTAATAGCCCATAATAGGTAATAAGTTTATAAGCTAAACGTTTTCTAAATTGTAAATATTTATTTAATAAGCTTGACATAATTTAAAAATATAAAAATCCCTAAAATAATTTCTATCTAGGGATTTTCGCATTACTTTTCGGTTACTAATAAGTAGCCTTTTCCTCTTAATGTTTTGAACCAAGATAAACCATCTTCTCGTTCAGGTAATTTTTTTCGAAGATTAGATATATGCATATCAATAGCACGATCATAAGGTGTTAATTGTTTACCCAGCACTTCTAAGCTTAATAGCTCCCTTGATAAAATTTCACCAGGATTACATACTAATAGTTTCAATAATGCAAATTCAGTACCGGTTAGATCTAAATCGTTACCTTGATAAAATGCTTGCTGATGTCCAGGATTTAATTCTACGCTGGCAAATTGTAGCAGTTTTGTTCCTTGCTCTGCAGTAGAACTATCAGTACTAATATTATTTTTTATAGATGTAACAGTAGTTCGTCTTAAAATTGCTTTCATTCGAGCAACTAATTCTCTATCGTTAAATGGTTTTGGTAAATAATCATCAGCACCTAATTCTAGGCCTAGAATTCGGTCAATTTGTTCATCTCTGGCACTTAATATTAAAACTGGCAATACATATTTTTGTCTAATTCTTTTCAATGTTTCTATGCCATTTAATACAGGCATCATAACATCAAGTAATACTAAATCATATTGATTGACATCTAACTCATTTAGCCCTTCCTGACCATTATGAACGACTTTTATTTGGAACCCCTCTAAGGAGAGTAGTTCTTCTAGTAAGTCAGTTAGTTCAACATCATCATCTATTACTAAGATTCTTGACATAGAACACTCCCTATAAAATATCGAATATAGATAAGATAGAATAGTGAATATTTCTTATTATAACAAGTGAAATGAATTATTCTACTTTTTTTATTTGGTGCCAAATGGCATCTAGATCGGCTAATTTACACTCTTTTAAAGACTTCCCTATATCTCTAACTGCCTGTTCAACTTTCCTAAAGCGTGTTTCAAATTTAAGATTAGCATTGCGTAAATTTTCTTCAGCATCTGTCTGATAATGGCGACATAAATTTACAATCGCAAATAATAAATCGCCTAATTCTTCAGCTAATTCGGCAGAACGATTAGGATATTGGGCAATTTCTGCTTTGACTTCATCGAGTTCTTCTTCCACTTTTTCTAAAACATCGTCTGGATTATCCCAATCGAACCCCACTTTCGAACATCGTTTCTGCAATTTATTGGCTCGAGTTAGAGCAGGTAAGGCAAAAGGGAGGTCGTCTAAAATAGAGTCTTGATTTTTATGTTTTTCATCATTGGCTTTTTGAGCTTCCCAACTTTTTAATGCTTCTTCGCTATTTTCTGCTTTCACATCACCAAAAACGTGAGGGTGGCGGTAAATCAATTTATCGTGAATATCAGTTACCACATCATCAAAGGTAAATGAGCCTTCTTCTTTCGCTAGTTGGCTTAAGAACACCACTTGAAGTAATAAATCGCCCAGCTCTTCTCGTAGAGCAGAACGGTCTCGAGTATGGATAGCTTCAGCAACTTCATAGGTTTCTTCTAGCAGATGGGGGAGCATTGTGTCGAAATTTTGTTTTAAATCCCACGGGCAGCCGTGTTCAGGGTGGCGAAGTTGGTTTACGACTTCAAGAAATTGTTCGATAGTGGCCATATTTTTCCTTTTACAAGCGGTCAATTTTTATCAAAATTTTACAAATTCTAGCATAATAACGCTCTTTTCGCTTATAATAAGCCAATTTTTAGCAAAATTAGGAACGAAATGGCAGCAGAAAAATTAACTAAAAAACGTTTAATTCAAATTGTAATAATGCTCGTCATTCTTCTGATTGCGTTTTTTTATCGAACTTATACGCATAGTTAGTGATCTGATATGTCAATAAAACATATCAAAAAACGGTAATTTATGCTTTAATAGCAAGAATTTTATTTATCCCACAACTCAATCCAGAAGGACTAAAAATGAGCTGGTTAGACAGAATTTTAGGTAGAGATTCATCATCAAGTACTGCAAAATCAAAAATCCCTGAAGGCGTTTGGACAAAATGTACAAGCTGTGAGCAGGTTCTTTATAGCGAGGAGTTAGAACGTAATCAGCACGTTTGCCCAAAATGCGATCATCATATGCGTATTGATGCTCGTACACGTTTGTTGAACTTATTAGATAAAGATTCAGCGGTTGAAATTGCGGCTGATTTAGAACCGCAAGATGTGCTTAAATTTAAAGATCTGAAAAAATATAAAGATCGTTTAACTGCCGCACAAAAGCAAACAGGCGAAAAAGATTCTTTCCTTGTTTTCTCTGGCACATTACACAATATGCCTGTTGTGACTGCCTCCTTTAACTTTGAGTTTATGGGTGGTTCAATGGGTTCTGTGGTTGGTGCGAAATTTGTAAAAGCGGCAGAAAAAGCCTTAGCAGAAAAAATTCCATTTATCTGTTTCTCCGCTTCAGGTGGTGCTCGTATGCAAGAAGCGTTATTCTCATTAATGCAGATGGCAAAAACCAGTGCAATTCTTGCTAAAATGAAAGAGCAGGGCGTGCCGTTTATTTCTGTATTAACTGACCCAACATTAGGTGGTGTTTCCGCAAGTCTTGCAATGTTAGGCGATGTGAATATCGCCGAGCCTAAAGCCTTAATCGGCTTTGCAGGCCCTCGTGTTATTGAACAAACTGTGCGTGAAAAACTGCCGGAAGGTTTCCAACGTGCTGAGTTTCTATTAGAACACGGGGCTATTGATATGATCGTTCCTCGTAAAGAGATGCGTGATACGCTTTCTCGCCTTTGTGCAAAATTAACCAATCAGCCAACGCCATTTAAAACGGCAGAATTGATTGTTGAAGATGTAGAATAATCACGAATGAATACATTAATTACCCCTAAAGCCACGGATTCTTTGGAAACGTGGCTTTCCTATTTAGAACAAGCTCATTCTAAGCCGATTGATATGGGTTTAGAACGTATTACTGCAGTTGTAAAGGCGTTGGATTTACTCAATCCAGCCCCTTATGTGATTACCGTTGCAGGTACAAATGGCAAAGGCTCAACTTGCCGATTATTAGAAGTGGCTTTATTAAAAGCCGGTTTTCGTGTGGGTGTTTATTCTTCCCCCCATTTAATTCATTACAATGAACGGGTAAGAATTAATGGTGATGTGCTGCCAGATAGTGATCACGTTCAGTCATTTGCAAAAATTAATGAAAAAAAGACCGCTTCACTCACTTATTTTGAGTTTAGCACACTCTCTGCGTTCGAATTATTTAAGCAAAATCAGTTAGATATTGTAATTTTAGAAGTTGGCTTGGGTGGGCGTTTAGATGCCACAAATATTGTTGCTCCAAACCTTGCGATTATTACTTCTATTGACATCGACCACGTCGCTTTTTTAGGGGACAATCGAGAAGATATTGGGCGTGAAAAAGCGGGTATTTTCCGTAAACATATTCCTGTGATTATTGGCGAGCCGAATTGCCCTAATTCTATTAAAGAAATGGCAATATCGTTAAATTGTAACGCTTTTTATCGAGGTAAAGATTGGCAGTTTGAAATTAAAAACAATTTATTTCATTGGACTTCTGAGCAGAAATCCTTTAACGATTTACCGCTGCCATTAATGCCAATCCCAAATGCTGGCACGGCACTTGCAGCATTAATGCAATTACCGTTTGAAATTGATGAGCAAGTTATTCGTGAAGCCTTTGGTGAAGCTCAAATGACAGGGCGTTTCCAAACGCTTTCAGATAAAGATTTCGCTCAATTTTCAGGGCAAAAGCCCGTTGCAAAAGTGATTATTGATGTAGGGCATAATCCACACGCTGCACGCTATTTAGCTGACAAACTTGCAGAGTTAAAACAAGCCAATCAAAAAATCTATGCGGTATTTAGTGCATTGGAAGATAAAGATTTATCTGGCATTGTTGAGCCGTTAGAACATTTGATTGATGAATGGCATTGTGCAGGTTTAGATTGCTGGCGAGGGCAAAGTGGCGGAACGGTATTGAATAAATTGGTAAAAGTTTTACCAAATTCGACCGCTTACAGCTATGAAAACGTGGCTCAAGCAAGCCTTGCATTGTTTGGAAAAGCAAACGAACAAGATATCGTGCTAGTGTTTGGCTCATTCCATACGGTAGCAGATTTTATGCTGTGGTTGGAAAAGTAGTTTTACGATAGCTAAATGATGGTGCAGGCGTCCACGCTTGTACCCTAAAATGATAAAAAATAGAGGCACAAGCGTGGACGCTTGCGCCATCTATATTTTAACTTGTTAATTTAAAACACTTTCACAATTGCATCAGCTAAGGCATCAATATTTTTGCTGGTAATACCTGCCACATTAATTCGACCTGAACGCACTGCATAAATCGCAAATTCATCTTTTAATTTATCTACTTGCTCAGGGGTTAAGCCACTGAATGAGAACATACCGTTTTGTTCGGTAATGAAAGAGAAGTCTTTATTCGCGCCTTTCTCTTTCAGTTTTTCAACTAATTGCGTACGCATATCTTTAATACGGTTACGCATTTCATCTAGCTCTTCAATCCATAATGCTTTAAGTTCAGGATCTGCCAATGCTACCGCAACCGCACTTGCACCGTGAGCTGATGGATTAGAGTAGAGTACACGAATAATTGATTTAATTTGTGTAAATGCACGGTTCGCATCATCTGCGTTATCCGCAATTAAGGTAAATGCCCCAACACGCTCGTTATATAAGCCGAAGTTTTTCGAGAATGAGCTTGCCACTAATAATTCACGATTGTTTTTGGTGAATGCTCTTAAGCCGTAAGCATCTTCTTCTAAACCATTTGCAAAGCCTTGATAAGCGAAGTCAAATAATGGTAACCAACCTTTTTCGGCTGATAATGCCGCTAATTCTTCCCATTGTGCTGGAGTTGGGTCAATTCCTGTTGGGTTGTGGCAGCAGCCGTGTAGTAAAACCACATCGCCCGCTTCTGCTTGGCTTAAGTCTGCAATTAAGTTATCCCAATCTAAGCCATTGGTGTCTTTATTGTAGTAGCGATAACCTTTTACATTCATTCCAACCGCATCAAAAATACCATTGTGGTTTGGCCAAGTTGGGGTGGAAATCCACACATTTTTTGCATTGGTATGGCGTTTGATAAATTCTGCTGCAATACGCAATGCCCCTGTACCACCTAAGCTTTGAGCGGTTTTTGCACGACCAGAGGTAATTACTTCAGCCCCTTCACCAAATAATAACGCTTGTGTTGCCGCATTGAAGGCTTGAACGCCATCAATAGTAAGGTAGTTTTTGCTGGTTTCGGTATCTAATAAGCGTTTTTCCGCCTCTTTTACCGCTTTAACGATCGGGGTTTTACCCTCATCGGTCATATAAACACCGATTCCAAGATTGATTTTTCCTTCACGGGTATCTGCTTTAAATGCTTCGCTTAAACCTAAAATTGGGTCTGCCGGTGCTGCTTGAATATGGCTGAACATTGACATTGGAAATCCTCTTAACAATTAAAAAAAACAACAGTGAATTTATACGGCTAAATGAAAAATTTAGCAAGAGGGAAAACATAAAAAAATTAAGTTAAATCATAAATTATTTTAATGATTAACTGTTTTTAAATATGTTTGCACAATTTGTCGGTATTTTTCCGTTTCTGCTTTTGAACGCTTTTGTTTATTTTTACTAAAAACAGCAAGTGAAATCAGCTTTTCGGGATTAGAAAAATATAAACGCTTTAAACTCACATAAACCGCTGATAAAGCTCGTTTGCCATTGGCAAAAGCAGTAAGGTTTTGCCAATCACGATCTGCTAAATTTTTCTCTGCAAGCGGTCTAAATTGCTCAACATTTTGCAATTCTTCATAAACATCATCAAAAAATAGCTGGAAGGCAAAATCTCTGGCAAAGGCTTGGGTGGCTTGCTGAGCAAACTGTTTACCTTTTTCTGATAAAGGATAAATCATCATCGCACTATGATAACCGCTACTTGCCTCTTTATTCGGTGTGATTTGCACAAGATCAAAACCGCAAGATTGCCAAAAGGTATAGAGTGGAGCAGTTAGACCAAAGCTGACAGAGATAAAATCAAGCGGTCGTTTTGCTGAAGAATTTTGCAAAATAAAGCGAGAAATCAACCGCTTGCCAACACCCTGATTTTGCTTTTCAGGCTTAACTGCAATACGAGAAATACGAACTGAATGCAGTTTGCAAGCCTCTGGTAAATTTCCTTGAAAGCAGAGATATTGAGCCACCAAGTTACCTTGAGGGCGACGTTCACCTAACCAAATTGCGTGGGTTAATTCCTCGCTTAAACCACCTTCAAGCATTGCCCAGATACCGCCAATCAGTTGGTCATTCTCTATTTCTTGCAATAAAATTTGATTTTCGCCATCAAATAAACGGCGTAAATCCGTTGGGGTAGTTTTGTAATGGGCGTTGGCAAGTAAGCGGTAAAATTCAATTCTGCGTTGTATTAATGCTACTTCCACAGATTGTAGGGGAAAATTGCAATTTTCCCCTACGGTATAGCCATTTAACAGGAGTAAATCGTTAATAAAATGCTCTAACGGATCATTTTCCCCCCAGCGTAGTGGTTGCGATAATGTCCAATGTTTGAATAGTTTATTTAACATCTTCGGCAATTTCAGTTCAAAACCTCGACCTGTGCCTTCGTAATTTTGGGTGGTTGTGGTTAAAACCACTTTTTCAAAATAGGCACAAAGTGTGTGGAGTATCGGTAAGGGAAGGCTGGCGGCTTCATCAATAAAAAGCCATTGGTTAGGCGAAATTTTTTTACTTTTAACCAGCTCGGTTAAATGATCAGGTGCGAAAAATGGGATTTTTTGCTCAGCCGAACGCCAAAAACTTGGAAGAGCAGATAAGGAACGAGCAGTAATCAATACATTGTGTTGCTGCGTAAGTTCTGTCGCAAGCAAACCCGCTAAAGTCGATTTTCCTCTCCCTCGAGGGGCAGTAATTAAATGAATATCTGGATTATCAAGCGGTAGATTTTTCAAGATTTTTTGCTGTTCGTTCGTTAATCGTAGGGGCGAATTACATTCGTCCTTTGAGCTAGGATAACTGAAAGGCGAATGTAATTCGCCCCTAGATTCAAATTGATATTGGGTTACTAACTGCTTGAAATAATGATAAAAATTTGGTGCTGTAACTGCTTTACCATCATTCCACCTAAGACTATCTAAATCGATTATATTTTCTATATTTTCCCAATCAGGGCAGAGCAGATAGAGCGTACCATTTTCTTGAATTGTACCGGCTAGAATGCCAAATGCCTCAAGGTTAAAATTCACACCGTTTTCCGCACGCATATCGTAAATGGCAAAAGGGTATTCATTGCCAAGCAGAGATTTTGCGTTAGAAAAGTGTATAGGGTATATAGCACTTGGTAGATAAATCCCTGATGATACAAATTTAGGGACATACTGAACGAGTTTTTTATTTTGATCGTTTACGATAACCAGTTTTCTCATTGTTTGTTTGGTTTAGCATTTTATTGTTTATGTAGAATTATGTAAGTATACATAATTCTACATAAACAATAACAGATAAATTGAATGTAAATTTTTCTACTAAAACAACCGCTGGTGAGTATTTTTTATATAGCCCACCATTATGATGATTTTTCATTTGAATAAAGTTTGCTCACGAACAGATAGTACTATCTGTGTTCTTCCACTTGACAGTGGAAGAACAATTAATACTGACTAACATTTATAGGATTTTATATGGCTGGAAAATGGAACTATAAAGAGAGTTGTGAAAAAGCTATCTTAGCTGATTATGAAGAATGTACCGATGAGTATGCTTATAACGGCTCTTATTTTATAAAAGATGACAAAATTTGGATTCACGATTTGGAATCTTTGTGTGAAAAAATGGGCTTTACGACCATTCAAGAGATAAAGGATGCTGGTTATGCCTTCGATGATTGGCTTAAATATAAGGATTTGACAACCTCTCAAATGGAAGCTCTATTGGCTGAGGAAGAAATGTTAGATATTTATGCAGAAATCGGTGGAAACGGTTTTGATAATATTTATCTAGCAGACGGTATGTGGCTAACGCCTGAAGGTGAATTAGTGGGTGGAAATAATGCGTAGATCACGATTAAATTATATCTTTTGGTCAATAGTCAATTGGGTTTTCTTTTTTATAGTAACAACCATACTTTTCAATAAAGTATCCTATTATGATTTTTCTTCTAGGCTGGAATATGAAGGAACAATATGGACTTATACTATTATTATGCTTATTATGCTAGTAGCTCAATCTATAATGATGATCTCTCTTTCTAGAGATAGATTAAAAGATATGGGAAAAGATCCTATATGGTCTTGGGCTGTTATTCTGCCATTTGTTTGGTTATATTTTGCATTTGCAAAAGGGACGGATGGTGATAATCAATACGGCAAATCGCCCAAAGATCTTCGTGCAGAGAAAAAAGTGCAAGAAGCAGAGCAACAGGCATTGACTAATCCAACAGATATTGATTTAGTGCTGCAAAATATGGGGCAGTTCTGTAGTCCGCCTATTGGTAGAATTGAAAGTATCAATTTCCGAATAAGTGAAGAAAATGAACGTTATTTTTATGCAATTCCGCCAGAAAGCGTGAAAAAACTTCGTCAACGTTTGGAAATTTTAGCCAAACGATTACAAGATGATGAAGATTCTTATGGTTATTTATATGCAGAAAGACGATTTTATATTGGTGATAAATTGATGTTTTCTTGGTCAAACGAAGTGAAAATCTAATGTGTAAGTCGGGCAATTTTGCCCGACTTTTCTGTGTTGGGCATAAATGCCCAACCTACATTTTCTCGCTTAAATACGGATCTTCATACCCCAACGCAATCATAATTTCGGTTTCAAGGCTTTCCATTTCAATCGCTTCATTTTCTTCAATGTGATCGTAGCCGAGTAGGTGGAGCGTGCCGTGTACGCTTAAATGAGCCCAGTGGCTTTCCTCGCTAATTTGCTGTTCTTTGGCTTCTTTTTCCATCACTTGTCGGCAGATAACCAAATCGCCCAATAGTGGCATTTCTATACCTTCAGGCACTTCAAACGGGAAAGATAGCACATTGGTTGGCTTGTCTTTACCACGATAAGTTAGATTTAGCTCGTGGCTTTCTGCCTCATCGACAATCCGAATGGTAATCTCACTTTCAGGGAAATCATCAGTTTTTGCCTCAACTGCAAGGGCTTTTTGTACCCAAGTATAAAATTGTTGTTCGCTTGGTAAGTTTTCGGTATTTTCGCAGGCGATCTGCAAATCAATATATAAATTTTCCATTGGTTACCTTTTGCAAATTATTGCCACTTTTGGACCGCTTGTTGATCGCTCTCACGTCCTTCAATCCAACGCTCGCCCTCTTGGGTTTGCTCACGCTTCCAAAAAGGTGCCTTGGTTTTGAGATAATCCATAATAAATTCATTAGCGTGATAAGCATCGCCTCTGTGAGCAGAGCTTACACCCACTAACACAATCTCATCGCCTGTGTTGAGTTGTCCAATTCGGTGAATCACTGCAACACGTTGTAAATCCCAACGGTTTCGGGCTTCATCAACAATTTCTTGCAGGGCTTTTTTCGTCATTGTAGGGTAGTGCTCAAGAAATAAACCCGACACATTATCGCCTAAATTCATTTCACGCACTTTGCCGATAAAAAGCGTAGTTGCCCCAACACTATTGTATTCACTGAGCCAACGATAGATTTTGTTTTGGTCAAATTCAGCTTCTTGTACTTCAATCAATGTAGCGTGCATTTTAGCCCCCTGTTACAGGTGGGAAAAATGCCACTTCATCGCCATCTTTAATTGCTGTTTCAAGCGGGCAGATGGTTTGGTTGATTGCAACTAACAGTTTGCCTTTTTCTAACGCTAATTGCCATTTTTTACCTTGCTGGCTTAAATGTTCACGCAGTTCTTCTGCAGTCGCAAATGTTGGTTCAACCTCTAACATATCGGTTGCCACAAGCTCTCGCACTTGGGCGAAAAATAATACCTTAATCAACGCTAAAATCTCCCGATTTTCCACCGCTTTTACTCAGCAGTCTGACATTTTCAATTACCATATCTTTTTGTACCGCTTTGCACATATCATAAATTGTTAATGCTGCCACACTTGCTGCGGTGAGAGCTTCCATTTCCACGCCTGTTTTACCCGTTAGTTTACATAGGCTTTCAATACGCACTTGATTGGTTTCAGGTAAAGCTTCAAGCTGAACTTCGGCTTTAGAAAGTAATAACGGGTGGCAAAGAGGAATAAGCTCCCACGTTCTTTTCGCTGCTTGAATGCCTGCAATACGAGCGGTTGCAAATACATCGCCTTTATGATGATTTCCGCTCACAATCATTTGTAGCGTTTCAGCGTTCATTCGCACAAAGGCTTCCGCACGGGCAATTCGTACGGTTTCTTGTTTCATTGAAACATCAACCATATTAGCTTCGCCATTTTGGTTGATATGGGTGAATGTTGTCATTTGTTTGTCTCTTTGAATTTGAATTTGATTGAAAAATTAATATCGAGAGTTTTTTCTTGTTACTTTTCTTTGCTTCGCCAAAGAAAAGTAACCAAAAGAAAGGCGACCCCAGATTTTCCTTATCCCTTCGCTTGTTGCTAACTTTTGGGACGAACTTTTCAAACTCGCCAACTTCGTTGGCTCAAACACGAAAAGTTGTCCTCAAAAGTTGACGCAACCGCTACAGCGGAAAATAGGGGGAGCAGGTGCACTATTTAAGATTTTTTACAAGTTTTCAGTGAAAAATAACCGCTTGTAACGCTCCAATTACTCCCTTCTGAACCGCCTGAGCGACTTTGAATTTGTAGGAAAAATTTAGTGTTTGAGCCAACGGAGTTGGCGAGTTTTAAATTTTTTCGTTAAACAAATTCAAATAAAGCGAAGGTAGCGGTGAAGTAGGGTGTGCTTTCTTTGGTTACTTTCTTTGCACAAGCAAAGAAAGTAACATAAAACTCTTAACCACCGATACTCGCCAAATTATTCCTAACCCCACTATCCCCAATATGCAAATAGTGGTGTTCTCGCTTGCCTTGTAAGGCAGATTTTAGCCGTGTTTCAAGCTGTAATTGTTGCTCATCACTTGCCAGCAAATCACGAATATCAATCCCTTCTTCACCAAATAAGCACAGATGCAGTTTACCGAGGGCGGAAACACGCAAGCGGTTACAAGAGGCACAGAAATTTTTCTCGTAAGGCATAATTAAGCCGATTTCGCCTTTAAAATCAGGGTGAGAAAGCACTTTTGCCGGGCCGTCAGACATCGCTTTGGGTTGTAATTGCCAGCCTTCTTGTAATAAGCGGGTCATTACCGATTGCCCGGAGAGATGCTGAGCTTGAAAGAAAGTATCCATTTCGCCGGTTTCCATCAATTCAATAAACCGCATTTGAATCGGCTTGTCTTTTATCCAAGCGAGGAATTTATCCAATTCAGGGGCGGTATACTGCTTCATCAGCACCGCATTAACTTTAATTTTCTTGTAGCCAATTGCAAAGGCTTTATCAATACCGTTTAAAATCGATTGCAGCTTGTTTTCGCCTGTAATGAGTTGAAATTGGCGAGTATCTAAACTATCCACACTCACATTAATATCGGTAATGCCTGCTTGTTGCCAAAGTTCGACATCACGTTCCATTCGATAGCCATTGGTGGTTAAGGCAACTTTGCGAATGCCAGCAGTTTGAGAGATAGTATGAGCAATTTCAACGAAATCTTTGCGTAGGGTAGGCTCTCCGCCTGTAATACGGATTTTCTCTGTACCTAAATTAGCAAAGGCTTTAGCGATACGTTGAATTTCATCAACACTCAGAAATGTTTGCTTATGCGAAGGCGGTTTATAGCCATCAGGCAAGCAATAGTTACAACGGAAGTTGCAAACATCGGTAATAGATAGCCTTAAATAGGTATATTGACGCTGAAAACGATCAACAAGCCCAGAAACCATCTCATTACCCACGTTTTTAATTGGGATAATAGACTGCATTTGACACCTTTCTAAACACGAGAGGACAACCCATTTCTAAGTTATCCTTTGAACAGCAATGCTGTTACTGGCATAAGTTCCATATCAAAAATTTGTCTTTAATTTTTAGAGTTAGGAAATAATGCTCGGAGTCTTAAATAAAATTGGTTTTATTGTAGGGGGAGAATGCTGATTAAGCAAGGGGTATATAGTGGTATATTTTAATAGTAAGTTGTAACTAAATCAGGTTGGTTTGATTTATATCATTTTTTGGAATAGTTAATTTTGTTATTTTAGCGTGGCAATTTTTACTTAGGAAAAAGAATGGCTGAAAATAATCAATGGTCTTGCTTGATAAATAAGCAGGGCGAGATTCTAGAATGGGAAAATAAAGCAGGGGTAGCGTATTTAACGCAGTTAGAACAACTCTGCCTCTATGCTCGAGCATTTCTCTATTCAGAACAAACTTCATTATCTTTTTTCTATTGCTTGCCTACTCAGCATTGGCTAAAAGTTCTGTTCAAACGCCATCAAGATTTTGCACTAATACACGCAGAGCAGAGCAAATTACCGTTTGAACTCAGTAAACGAGAAATTGAGTTATTAACCTTAGTAAGTAGTGGACTTAGCAATGAAGAAATTGCAAATGAATTGAATATCAGTAAGCGCACTGTTGATAAACATATTGAAAATATTTTTTCTAAAACGAAAACAGAAAGTCGAACTTTACTGGCTGTTTTTGCCATAACCGAGCATTTAATCTGCTTGCCAACACCAGGTAAATTAGCACAATCTTTTCTTGCTACCTTTAAAATCGAACAACTCGCTTTGCAAATTGCAAACAAAAAACAACCGCTTGCAATGGATGAGCCTGCCGCTTTTTCGATTAATAATTATAGCCATCGTCCTATTATTTTTGGCGTACCTTATGTGGAGCAAGGTATTGGGCAAATTGATACCAAAGAGCTGTTAAATGGCACTCAACTTGCGGTAGAAAATATAAATCGACAAGGTGGTATTAATGGGCGAGAGGTGCAAATTGCTACAGCTGGTTTTTGTGTAGAAGATAAATCCAGCATTTTGAAGGCTTACAATGCGTTGTTAGATCAAGAAGTTGATGCGATTTCTACCGCCTATGCGTGTTATTTGCCTGAAATTCACGAACTGATTGCAACCGAAGGCATTCCCTATTTGCATATCGCTACTCATAGTGGTTCAAATAAACTTGCACAAAATTTGTCAAATAAGCGTATTGAGAATATGTTCCAGGTTTGTGCAAGCGATGTTACTTACAGTTTGGGGATTTTAAATTTTCTACAATATTACCGTTATTACTATGCCGATTTTGTGCAAAATAAAACGGTAATGATCGTGAGCGTAAAATGGCAAAAAGTGGATATTGGTATCGATAATTTAACGCACAATTTGCATAAACAAGGTTGGAATGTTGAATATATAGAACTAGAGCAAGATCCAACGATTTATCAACATTTGATGACGCAAATTCATAATGTCTCGCCATCGATTATTGTGCTTGCCTCTTATTTTGCAGAGGATATTGTTCATTTTTATCAAGCCTTTATTGAAAACCCTACTAATGCAATTATTTACAGTATTTACGCACCTTCTGCATTTTTACCGCACGAACAACCTTGTGAAGGGGTGTTGTGGAGTACTAATAGTGGACTAAGCGATAACTATCTAGGACGGCAATTTTGTCAATGCTATGAGCAGTTATTTGAACGAAAACCGACCTATTCACAAGCCAGCATTGCTTATGATCAAGCCAATATTTTAGCCAATGCTTGGAAGCAAAGTGTATCTCCTCGCCATTTTAAAGCGGTGTCAAATATTATTCGTCAGCAGCCACATTATGGCGTAAATGGCACTTATTATTTTAATACAGATAGCCAAATTGGTTTAACTTACCCAGAAACAAAAGACTTATCCATTAGCTTGCCACAGCTTATCTATCAAATTCAGCAAGGCAGAAGTGCAGTTATCGCGCCAGAGCTATTTGCAGATTCACAATTCGTATTACCAGCTTGGTTTTCTTATAAATGATATTGGGGGAGAGTTATCTCCTTTTTTTATTTGTTATTTTTTGCCTTAGATCAAACTTCATTAACTCTTTTGAGTTAATACGCATTTTTACTTATTGTTTATACCTCTAATGAATTAATAGAATGTTTTCGTCTTTAATTTTTAGCGTTTTTAGTGGGGGTAGTTATGTCTAAGATGAAAAAAATAGCGGCTTTTGTTGGCGTTATGGGGCTGGGGGCAATTTTATTGGGTGGTTCTCAATATGCAATGAAAGCCACAAATTCAACTGAATTTTGTGTTAGTTGCCATTCAATGACTCATCCGCAAGCGGAATGGGAAGGAAGCGTGCATTTTTCCAATCGCAAAGGTATTCGTGCCGAATGTTCAGACTGCCACGTTCCACAAGATACCTTGCATTATGTAAAAGCAAAAGTAATAGCATTAAAAGATGTGTGGCACACTTTTGTGACTAACAAATTACCCGATCAGGAAGCGTATGAAGCTCATCGTCTGGAAATGGCTCAACGAGTGTGGGAAGAGATGAAAGCAAATGATTCTATGACTTGCAGAAGTTGCCATAGTTTTGATGCTATGGTGTTGTCAGATCAAAAAGAATCTGCTCAGAAGATGCACAAACTTGCACAAGAAACTAACCAAACTTGTATTGATTGCCATAAAGGTGTTGCTCATTTTATGCCAGATATTCAATTAGATAATGTCGCAGCAGCAGGAGAATTATCAAAACATGGTGCAGAATTTACTACCAGTGATAAAACGCTTTACACGCTTGCGATGACCACGGCTCAACTTCCACAAGGAGGAGAAGTTCGGTTATTGCCTTATGCTGAATTACATCAGTGGAAAGAAGAAGGGGAGCAAGTAAAAGCGACAATTAAGGGCTGGCAACAAGAAGGAGCAGAATCTGTTGTATATATGGATTTAGGTAAACGCATTATGGTGGCGTTATTACCTGATGAGGCTCAAAGTAAAGTGAATATCGTAAACACGGTTTTTGATAATGTGACTAACTCGAATTGGAAAGAAATTAATGTTGAGATTATTGCGCCTAAAACTGCAGTAACCGCAAATATTATGGCATTAAATCAATTTGGAGATAATTTGAATCAAACACATTGTAGTGGTTGGCATGCACCTATCGGAGCAGGTCATTACACGGCTAATCAGTGGATTGGGGTAGTAAATTCAATGAAAGATCGAACATCAATGTCTGCAGATGATGTCAGAGCGGTCACTATTTATTTACAACGTAACGCTAAAGATATTGCAGGTAGTTCACATTAATTTTTAACTTAGAGGATACCGAGCTTGTGAACCTAAGTCTCTATGTGGGATATGGTAGCAAGCCGTAAAGATGCAAAACAAGCGGTCGTTTTTTGCGAAAATTTTGCAAAAAGATCTAGCAACTTTACCAATGGATAAGCGAGAAATGGTTTATCCACTCGACTTCAGAAAGGTGTCTATTTTTAACTTAACTTCAAATGAGGTTTATTATGAAAAAGCAAGACAATATTGACGTAAGTCGTCGTGGTTTTCTAAAAAAATCATCACTTAGCTTAGCTGCCGGTGCAGGTTTTTCAACCGGTACCACAGGGGTAGTGGGTGCATTAGCATCAACGAGTGCAAAAGCTGCTGAAATGAATGCGGTTCTAACTGCCGCTCACTGGGGACCATTAGCCGTTGTGGTTGAGAACGGAAAAGTGGTTAAATCTGATTCGGCTATTGATATTTCTGTGCCAAATGAACTGCAGCACGTTGTGGCAGATCAAGTTCACGGCGAAGCTCGTGTGAAATATCCGATGGTGCGTAAAGGCTACTTAGAAGGTAATAAAGATACAACCTTACGTGGACGTGATGAATGGGTTCGAGTTTCTTGGGAGAAAGCCTTTGAATTAGTTCACGGAGGAATAAAATCAGCCCGTGATACGCACGGTGCAACCAGTATTTTTGCAGGCTCTTATGGTTGGTATAGCTCAGGCTCATTACACGCAGCACGTACATTATTACATCGCTATATGAACTTAACCGGCGGTTTTGTTGGGGTAAAAGGCGATTATTCGACCGGTGCAGCTCAAGTTATTATGCCACACGTACTTGGTACTATTGAGGTTTATGAGCAACAAACCAGCTGGGAAGTTTTACTTGAAAGTAGCGATATTATCGTGCTTTGGTCAGCAAACCCATTAACAACGCTACGTAATGCGTGGACATCAACCGATCAACAAGGTATTGAATACTTCAAAAAATTTAAAGAAACAGGTAAACGTATTATCTGTATTACGCCTGAACGTAATGAATCTGCTGAATATCTAAATGCAGAGTGGATACCAGTAAATACAGGCACTGACGTTGCATTAATGTTAGGTGTTGCACATACTTTAGTGAGTGAGGATAAGCACGACAAAGAATTCTTGAAAAAATACACTACGGGTTATGATAAATTCGAAGAATACCTTTTAGGAAAAAGTGATAATCAGCCAAAAGATGCAGAATGGGCAGCGAAAATTTGCGGTGTGCCGGCAGAGAAAATTAAACAATTATCCGCTGATTTCTCCTCTAAACGTACGATATTAATGGGTGGTTGGGGTATGCAACGCCAACGTCACGGTGAACAAACTCACTGGATGTTAGTTACTCTAGCTTCAATGTTAGGACAAATCGGATTACCGGGAGGCGGTTTTGGGTTAAGTTACCATTATGCAAATGGTGGTGTGCCAACGGCAACCGGTGGCATTGTTGGTGCAATATCGGCAAATGCTAGTGGAGATGTGGGAGAGAAAACGTGGTTAGATGATACTTCAAAAGCTTCTTTCCCATTAGCCCGTATTTCCGATGCGTTACTGAATCCGGGTAAAACCATTCAATACAACGGAACAGAAATTACTTATCCGGATATCAAAGTCATTTACTGGGCAGGTGGTAATCCATTAGTTCATCATCAAGATACGAATACGATGGTAAAAGCGTGGCAAAAACCAGATTTAATCATAGTGAACGAATGTTATTGGACACCAACTGCTCGTATGGCAGATATTTTATTACCAGCCACAACGAGTTACGAACGTAATGACTTAACAATGTCGGGCGACTATTCAATGATGAATATCTTCCCAATGAAACAAGTTGTTGAACCACAATTTGAAGCGAAAAGTGATTATGATATTTTTGCGGAGCTTTCTAAACGTGCGGGTGTAGAAGATAAATTTACCGAAGGTAAATCGGAAATGGATTGGCTCAAGGGCTTCTACCAATCAGCCTTTGACGCAGCTCGTAAAAACCGAGTGATTATGCCGAATTTCGATAAATTCTGGACAGAAAATAAACCAGTCACCTTTAAAGTTAGTGATAAAGCGAAAAAATGGGTACGTTATGAAGAATTCCGCAACGATCCATTACTCAACCCACTTGGCACACCATCAGGTAAAATTGAGATCTTCTCTGATGTTGTTGCAAAAATGAACTATGATGACTGTAAAGGACACCCAACTTGGATGGAACCGGAAGAGTATGCAGGTAATGTAACCGCTGAAGCACCGTTGGCTTTAGTTACACCGCACCCATACTACCGTTTACACAGTCAGCTGGCTCATACCTCTCTGCGTAGTAAATATACGGTAAAAGATCGTGAACCTGTCTTAATTCACAAAGAGGATGCAGCCGCTCGTGGCATTGCTGATGGTGATATTGTGCGAGTATTTAACGCTCGTGGTCAGATTCTCGCTGGAGCAGTAGTAACTGATGGCATTATCAAAGGAACAGTTGCTATTCACGAAGGGGCTTGGTATGACCCAGCAGACGCAGGTCAAAGCGACAAACCATTATGTAAGTTTGGCTGCCCTAATGTATTAACCCGTGATGAAGGCACATCAAAACTAGCACAAGGTAACTCTCCAAATACGGCGATAGTACAAGTTGAGAAGTTTACCGGTAAAGCGCCGGAAGTAACTGTCTTTAAAGAGCCTAAATATACAGAGGCTTAACGGCAAATAGTGACAAAACAAAAGCACAGAGTAAACTCTGTGCTTTTTTCTTACAAGCGGTTATAATTATTCAATTTTTTGCAAAATTTTCTATTTTTTTAACCGCTTGTTACAGTTACAATAATGCATTTTTATCTTTCAGGTGCATTTTATGACAACCCTTACTTGGTACGGCAAAGAAGAAGCCGTAAAAAAAGCCAAACAAACCCCATATTGTCTATTGCGTGAGTTGCCGGATTTTTCGCATAATATTGCCCGACAGCCGACAGCCGACAGCCGACAGCCGACAGCCGACAGCCGACAGCCGACAGCTCAGCTTCTGCTGAAACCTTATCTGATGTCAAGCAAAATTTAATTATTCAAGGCGATAATTTATCAGCCCTAAAATCCCTTTTGCCCTTTTATGCCGGGCAAGTCAAATGTATTTTTATTGATCCTCCCTATAATACAAAATCTGCATTTACCCACTACGATGATAATTTAGAGCATTCCGTTTGGCTTTCAATGATGTATCCACGTCTTGAAATTCTGCGAGAGTTACTTGCCGAAGATGGTTCAATTTGGATCACGCTTGATGATAACGAAAGCCACTATTTGAAAATTATGCTTGATGAAATTTTCGGGCGGAAGAATTTTGTGGCGAATGTGGTATGGCAACATA
Organism: Mannheimia kashgarensis; assembly: GCF_041807705.1. Classification (NCBI taxonomy): domain Bacteria; kingdom Pseudomonadati; phylum Pseudomonadota; class Gammaproteobacteria; order Pasteurellales; family Pasteurellaceae; genus Mannheimia; species Mannheimia kashgarensis. The sequence goes on along the minus strand of NZ_JBGTYY010000007.1, from coordinate 46,890 downwards.
GTATTCAAGGAAAAAATGACTCTAAATTATTATCTATCCATCATAACCAATTATTAGTGTTCAGAAAAAGCGACAGTTTTCGACGTAATCTATTGCCAAGACAAGAGGAGCATAATATTAATTATAAAAATCCAGATAATGATCCTAGAGGAGCTTGGCGTTCAGGAGATTTTAGAAGTCCCAATTTAAGAGAAAATTTACGTTATGATATTGTTACACCTAATGGAAATACTATATCGCCTCCAGAAAAAGGTTGGCGTTGGAGTAAAGATACATTTTTTGAAAAAGTTAAAACAGGTGAAATTTCTTTCATTGAAAATGAAACAAAAGTTTTAAGAAAGATTTATTTGTCAGAACAAGAAGGAAGAATTCCTGAGACAATCTGGTTTGGTAAAGAAGTGGGAACAACAAGAGATGCAAATAATGAAATAAAAAATATTTTTAATTCAGCATTCTTTGAAACCCCTAAGCCAGAACTCTTAATTCAACGTGTTTTGCAGATAGCCACATCAGAAAATGATCTTGTTCTCGATAGCTTTCTTGGCTCAGGTACAACTGCAGCAGTTGCTCATAAAATGAACCGTCGTTATATCGGTATTGAGATTGGCGAACATGCTAAAACCCATGTTGTCCCAAGGTTGAAAAAAGTAATTGAAGGTGAGCAAGGCGGTATTTCAAAAGCAGTAAATTGGCAAGGTGGCGGATCATTTCGCTTTTGTGAGTTAGGCGAGGAAGTATTTGACGCATTCGGTTCACTTAATCCGAACATTCGTTTTGACGATTTAGCCGCCCATATTTGGTATTTAGAAAATCATTTCCCTTTGCAAAAAAACAGCGGAAAATCACCGCTTGTCGGCACTTTCAACGGCAAAGCCTACTATTTGTTATATAACGGAATTTTAGGTGATAAACGTCCGCAGAGTGGTAATGTTCTGACACGAAAATTAATGACGGAGTTACCATACTTTGCTGAATTTATTCAACAGGGAATGGATATTGTGGTATATGGCGAAGCGTGCCGTTTAGGAGAAGTGCAGTTAGCTGAAAAGAAAATTACATTTAAACAGATTCCGTATGATGTAACAGCGCGTTAATAGTGGGAGAAAAAATGAAATTAAAAAATTACCAAAATGAAGCATTAAACCGTGTCAGCCACTATTTTCCGGCTTGCTTGCAATCTGATGCAAAAACCGCTTTTAGCCAAATTCAACCTGAATATAGTTACAAGATCCCAAGTGAACACAGCAATTTGCGTGATGTGCCTTATGTTTGTGTACGAATTCCAACCGGTGGCGGTAAAACATTGTTAGCCTCGCATAGCATCTCCCGTATTGCAAAGCAATATTTGGATTGCGATTTCCCTGTTACTTTATGGCTAGTACCTTCTCGCACAATTAAAACCCAAACTGCAGAAGCGTTGAAAAATCCACAACACCCTTACCGTGCGGCACTTGATAAAACTTTTAACCGAGAAGTAATGGTTATTGAGTCTGAAGATTTTGATTTACTTCGCCCACAAGATTTTGGTAATAAGGCGATTGTAATCGTTTCTACTATTCAAAATTTTCGGGTAGAAAATCAAGATGGGCGAAAAATCTATGCTTTTAATGAAAAATTAACAGCTCATTTTGAGCGTTTACCACCCCATATTCAGGCAAATTTAGAAAAGATTTCCACTACTGATCTACAAGAGAACGGTTTAACCTACAAACAAACGGGCAAAATTAAGTGTTCTTTTGCAAATTTGTTGCGAGCTTATCAGCCTTTGGTCATTGTTGATGAAGCACATAATGCTCGGACTTCACTCTCTTTTGATGTGCTATCTCAACTTTCCCCATCAGCTATTTTAGAATTTACTGCTACGCCAAACACAGATAGAAAAACAGGGAGTAATGTGTTGTATCACGTTTCGGCAAGTCATCTAAAATCAGAAGAGATGATCAAATTACCGATTGTGCTGACCGAACATCACAACTGGCAGCAAGCAATAGATGGCGCAGTAATTAACAGAGGAGCATTAGCACAAAAAGCACAGTATGAGAGCGATTATGTTCGTCCGCTTGTGTTGTTCCAAGCTGAGCCGAAAAACGGCAAAGTAACAGTAGAAGTCTTAAAACAGTATTTAATTGATGAATTAAAAATTGATGAAGAAGAGATTGCCATTGTTACGGGTAATCAGCACGAATTAGATAATATCGATTTATTTAATCCACAATGTAAGATCAATTACATCATCACGGTTGAGGCATTGAAAGAAGGGTGGGATTGCCCGTTTGCCTATATTTTTTGCTCGGTGCAAAATGTTTCCTCAAGTAAGGAAGCGGAGCAGTTGTTAGGGCGAGTATTGCGAATGCCTTATGCTAAACGCCGTCAAATTGAAGATTTAAACCGTGCTTATGCTCATCTTTCCTCTAAATCGTTCGGCGAAACGGCTCGTAATTTACAAGATAAATTGATTGGAATGGGGTTTGAAGCATTAGAAGTAGCTGAAATGCTCCGCATTCCACAACAAGAGAATTGGATTAGTGAGAATGAAGGGGATTTATTCTATACGCCGACAACAGTTTTAGCATTAACACAACTTCCTATAATGATGGATTTAAGCGAAGCAGAACGTTCTCAACTCAAAATTACCGAGCAAGAAGGTAGCATTTTAGTGCAAGTAAAAGGTAATTTAAGTGAAAAGTTAGAAAAAGCCTTGATCCAAACTGCAACCGGTAAGAAAAAAGAACAAATTGAGCAACAATTACAAATTCACCAAAATAGAGTTGAAATATTCGCTTCTCCTGCCGAAAAGGGTGAAATATTTAAAGTAATACCTCAACTTTGTATGAATATTCAAGGCGAGTTAGACTTAGCTGATTCACAAGTGCTATTAGATTACCAGAGTTGGAGTTTATTGGATTACCCCGCCAAACTTGATGGCTTTAGATTACAAGAGAATAGCCAAAGTTTTGAAATTGATGTGGAAGATAAACGGGTTTCTTACCATTTTAATCAACAACTTAGCTTTTCTGATGATTGGCTGGAACTAACCGAGCAAGATTTTATCCGTTGGTTAGATAAACAAGTGCGTTTAACGGATATTCCTCAACCTATAATGTTAAGATTTTTGCAATTATTGATTTCAGATTTACTGAAAAATGTAGAAATCACTTTAACGCAGTTAGTTCAACATAAATTTGCATTGGCTCGGGCTATTTCAGATTTGATTAATCGTTATCGGGCTTTAGCTCAAAAAAATTGCTATCAACAAACGCTATTTGGTGATAATGAAGAAGTAGAAATCTGCCTAAATGAGCAGTATCAATTTAGTTTTACACCAGAAAAACTAGCACCACAACCGCCTTTTTATGTAGGACGTTACAAATTCAACAAACACTATTTTGCTCAAATTGAAGAGTTGAAAGCAAGTGGGGAAGAATTTGATTGTGCCGTTGCGATTGATTCATTGCCTCAAGTGAAATATTGGGTAAGAAATCCTGTAAAAAGAGGGTTTTCTTTACCATTAGCTCATCAGAATTTTTATCCTGATTTTATTGTAGAGCTTATTGATGGTCGAATTCTAATTGTGGAATATAAAGGGGAACAATTAAAAAGTAATGAAGATTCTAAAGAAAAAGCCTTAATTGGCAATCTTTGGGAGAAATTAAGTCAAGGAAAAGGCTTATTTATTATGGCTGTAAAAAGCGATGAAAATGGTCAAGATGTTAGAACACAGCTGCTAAATAAATTAGCCTGATTTGCAAATTTTATGCAAAATATAACCGCTTGTAGAAACAAGCGGTTTAATTTTTTCGATTTTTTGCAAGTTATGCTTTATCCATCGGTTCAAAATCACGTTTGGTTTCGCCTGTGTAGATTTGGCGAGGGCGGACGATTTTGATATTGCCTTGTAGATACATTTCTTTCCAGTGTGCAATCCAACCAACGGTTCTTGCTAAAGCGAACATCACGGTAAACATTGAGGTCGGAATACCGATTGCTTTTAATACGATGCCTGAGTAGAAGTCCACGTTTGGATATAGTTTATGCTCAATGAAGTAAGGATCGCTTAATGCAATTTTTTCTAGCTCTAACGCAACTTCAAATAATGGATTATCGATGTTGAGCTCTTTTAATACTTCGTGGCAGGTTTCACGCATTACTTTGGCTCGTGGGTCGTAGTTTTTATATACACGGTGCCCGAAGCCCATTAAGCGGAATGGGTCGTTTTTATCTTTAGCACGGGCGATAAACTCTGGAATTCGATCAACTGTGCCGATTTCTTCTAACATATTGATACAGGCTTCATTTGCCCCACCGTGTGCCGGTCCCCAAAGCGAGGCAATACCTGCTGCGATACACGCAAATGGGTTTGCACCAGAAGATGCAGCGGTACGCACCGTTGAGGTAGAGGCATTTTGCTCGTGATCTGCGTGTAAGATGAAAATTCGGTCTAATGCACGTTCTAGTACAGGATTTACTTCGTAAGGTTCACAAGGGGTTGCAAACATCATATATAAGAAGTTGCCTGCATAAGATAAGTGGTTTTGTGGGAACATAAACGGCTGACCGATGGAATATTTATAACACATCGCAGCAAGGGTTGGGATTTTAGCTAACAAACGAATTGCGGTAAGTTCACGGTGGGCTTGGTTATTTACATCGATAGCATCGTGGTAGAAAGCGGCTAACGCACCACTTACCCCACACATTACCGCCATTGGGTGTGAATCTCGACGGAAACCGGAGAAGAATTTGGTTAGTTGTTCGTGTACTAAGGTGTGTTTTTTGATGAGTTGAACGAAGTCTTTGTATTCTTCTTTGGTAGGGCGTTCGCCGAATAAGAGCATATAGCTTACTTCTAAATAATCAGAGTCTTTTGCTAATTGATCGATTGGGTAGCCTCGATAGAGTAAAACACCTTCATCGCCATCTACATAGGTAATGTTAGATTCGCAAACGGCAGTTGAAACTAAGCCCGGATCGTAAGCAAATAGTTTATGCTTTAAAAAAGGTTGGATATCAACGTTTTGATACCCTAGTGACCCCTTTTTCATCTCGAGTTCAATTTTTTCGCCTGTTTCTAGCGTTAATGTTGCTGCTGACATATATACTCCTTTTTTATTTTAGGTTTGTAAATAAACTAGATGATTTTTAACAGAATAACAATATTTTTTTATAATTCATTTACAAAATGTGCGGTGGATCACAAATCTTAATGTAGAGAAGTTTCTCTTTATTTACATTTGCATATTTACTGTTTATAGTTGATTTGTTATTAAATCGTAAAAATTCATTTTTTGTCGTTATTTTCGATTTAAGGGGGAGAAAATGCAAACACAAGTCCAAATTCCACAAGGCGAAACCATTCAACTGAACCAAGACGGTTCACTCCAAGTTCCTGATCATCCTATTATTCCATTTATTGAAGGCGATGGCATCGGTGTTGATGTAACACCTGCGATGAAAGCGGTATTAGACGCTGCTGTTGAAAAAGCCTATCAAGGCAAGCGTAAAATTGCGTGGATGGAAATTTATGCAGGCGAAAAAGCAAACAAACTCTATGGCGAAAATACTTGGCTGCCTGATGAAACCTTAGAGCTTATTCGCCAATATCATGTTGCGATTAAAGGCCCATTAATGACACCAGTAGGTGGCGGTATTCGTTCTTTAAATGTGGCAATGCGTCAAGGTTTGGATTTATATAACTGCTTACGCCCAATTCGCTATTATGATGGCACACCAAGTCCTGTAAAACACCCTGAATTAATTGATATGGTGATTTTCCGTGAAAATTCGGAAGATATTTATGCAGGGGTAGAGTGGGTAGCTGGTTCGCCTGAAGCTAATAAAGTGATTGAATTCTTACAAAAAGAGATGGGTGTGAAGAAAATCCGCTTTACGGAAGATTGTGGTATCGGTATTAAACCTGTTTCTAAACAAGGTACACAACGCTTGGTGCGTGCAGCATTACAATATGTGATTGATAATAACCGCAAATCACTTACTCTTGTACATAAAGGTAACATTATGAAGTTTACCGAAGGGGCATTTAAAGAGTGGGGCTATCAAGTTGCAGAAGAATTTGGGGCAAAACTTATTGATAAAGGCCCTTGGATGAGCTTAACCAATCCAAAAACAGGCGAAGAAATCATTATTAAAGACAGCATTGCCGATGCGTTTTTACAAGAAATTTTATTACACCCAGCAGAGTATGATGTTATTGCAACCCTTAACTTAAATGGCGACTATATTTCTGATGCTTTAGCGGCTCAAGTGGGGGGAATTGGAATTTCTCCAGGGGCGAATATCGGTTATGAAGCGGCTATTTTTGAAGCTACTCACGGCACAGCACCAAAAATTGCAGGGCAGAATAAAGGTAATCCCGGTTCATTAATTTTAAGTGGTGAAATGATGTTACGCCATTTGGGTTGGGTTGAAGCGGCTGATTTAGTGGTAAAAGCAGTATCCAAAACCATTGCGGATAAAACAGTAACCTTTGATTTTGCTGAAATGTTAGAAGGTGCAACCTTACGTTCAACATCAGAGTTTGCACAAGACATCATTGCAAATATGTAACTCAAGGAGAAGGAGTAAGTTATGGCACATTTTATAGAAAATTATCAACAACACGTTGGTGAGCGTGCAAAATTAGGGGTTGTTCCACAACCATTGAATGCAGAACAAACCGCACAGCTCGTTGAGTTACTGAAAAATCCACCAGCCGAACAAGCGGTCTTTTTATTAGAACTTTTTGAAAATCGTATTCCTGCGGGGGTTGATGAAGCCGCTTATGTGAAAGCGGCATTCCTTGCCGATATTGTAAAAGGGGCAACGTCATCGCCGCTTATTTCGCCTGCTAATGCCGTAAAATTATTAGGCACAATGCAGGGTGGTTACAATATTGAAACCTTGTTACTCGCCTTAGATAAGCCAGAACTTGCTCCTATTGCCGTTGAAGCTTTATCTAAAACCTTATTGATGTTTGATAATTTCCACGATGTGAAAGAGCGTGCAGAACAAGGCAATGAATTTGCACAACAAGTATTAGAATCTTGGGCAAATGCGGATTGGTTTACCTCTCGCCCGAAACTGGCGGAAAAACTGACGGTTACGGTATTTAAAGTAACAGGCGAAACCAATACTGATGACCTTTCTCCAGCTCAAGATGCTTGGTCTCGTCCTGATATTCCTCTCCACGCTCAAGCAATGTTGAAAAATGAACGTGATGGTATTTTCCCTGATGAAAACGGACAGGTTGGCCCAATTAAACAGCTAGAAGCGTTGAAAGAAAAAGGCTTCCCACTAGCTTATGTGGGCGATGTGGTAGGCACGGGCTCTTCTCGTAAATCTGCAACAAACTCGGTACTTTGGTTTATGGGAGACGATATTCCATACATTCCAAATAAACGTGCTGGCGGTGTGGTATTAGGCGGTAAAATTGCCCCAATTTTCTTTAATACTCTTGAAGATGCAGGTTCTTTGCCAATTGAGGTTGATGTTACCCAACTCAATATGGGAGATATAATCGACATCTATCCATATCAAGGCAAAATTTGTAAGCATAACTCTGATGAAGTGCTAGCGGAATTTGAGCTGAAAACGGAAGTATTGCTCGATGAAGTACGAGCTGGCGGACGTATTCCGCTAATTATTGGTCGTGGTTTAACCCACAAAGCCAGAGTAGCTCTCGGTTTGCCTGAAAGTGATGTTTTCATTAAACCTCAAGCGGTTTCTGATAGTGATAAAGGCTATACATTAGCACAAAAAATGGTAGGGCGAGCTTGTGGCGTGGAGGGGGTTCGTCCGGGTCAATACTGCGAACCAAGAATGACCTCTGTTGGCTCACAAGATACCACAGGCCCAATGACGAGAGATGAGTTAAAAGATTTAGCCTGTTTAGGCTTCTCTGCAGATTTGGTTATGCAATCATTCTGCCACACAGCAGCTTATCCAAAACCTGTTGATGTGGTAACGCACCATACTTTGCCTGATTTTATTATGAATCGTGGTGGTGTTTCACTTCGCCCTGGCGATGGCGTTATCCACTCTTGGTTAAACCGTATGTTATTGCCTGATACAGTAGGCACAGGCGGCGATTCGCATACTCGTTTCCCAATCGGTATTTCATTCCCTGCCGGTTCAGGCTTGGTTGCCTTTGCAGCCGCTACGGGCGTAATGCCGCTGGATATGCCGGAATCTGTTTTAGTGCGTTTTTCAGGCACAATGCAACCGGGCATTACCTTACGTGATTTAGTCCACGCTATTCCATATTATGCAATTCAGCAAGGCTTGCTGACTGTTGAGAAAAAAGGGAAGAAAAACATCTTCTCAGGGCGTATTCTTGAAATTGAGGGTTTAGAAGATCTGAAAATTGAACAGGCCTTTGAGCTTTCAGATGCTTCAGCAGAACGTTCAGCAGCGGCTTGTACCATCAAGCTAAATAAAGAGCCAATCATCGAGTATCTAAACTCTAACATTACGCTATTAAAATGGATGATTGCCGAAGGTTATGATGACAAACGCACCCTTGAACGCCGTATTGCTAATATGCAAGCGTGGTTGGATAACCCAGAGCTATTAGAAGCGGATGAAAATGCAGAATATGCGGCAATTATTGATATCAACCTAGATGAAATCAAAGAGCCGATTCTCTGTGCGCCTAATGATCCTGATGATGCTCGTCTGCTTTCAGAAGTGCAAGGTGATAAGATTGACGAAGTCTTTATCGGTTCTTGTATGACCAATATCGGGCACTTCCGTGCAGCAGGTAAATTGCTTGGTCAAGTGAAAGGGGAGTTACCGACTAAACTGTGGATTGCACCGCCAACGAAAATGGACGCCGCTTTATTGACCGAGGAAGGTTATTACAGTATCTATGGTAAAAGTGGGGCAAGGGTTGAAATGCCAGGCTGCTCGCTCTGTATGGGTAACCAAGCCCGCGTTGCGAATAATGCAAATGTGGTTTCAACCTCAACCCGAAACTTCCCGAACCGTTTAGGGCAGGGGGCAAATGTGTACTTGGCCTCAGCGGAATTAGCCGCCGTTTCTGCCTTGTTAGGTAAGTTACCAACACCAGAAGAGTACTTAAACTATGTAAACGGATTACAGCAAGAGAAAGATGACATCTACCGCTATATGAACTTTGACCAAATCAATAGTTATGTGAAAAAAGCGGATAATGTGATTGTGCAAGTTGCCGTTTAATAGATGAACAAGCCCACCTTCTTAGGTGGGTTTCTTATTTGCAAATTTTCCATAAAAATTATTCACAATCCTTGTCAGGATTGTTCACAGCTTCGCAGCCGTTGTAAAGCCAAAGTTCAAAAAGCAATGCTTTTTGTGGTCGCTTGTAGTTGCAACTTCACTCTTAATCTAGTAAATTCCATTCAATTTTGTATATTTAAAAGGCTCGTATTAAATGAACACAGCATTAGAACAAGGCAAATTTATTTTTCTCGACAAACCAGAAAATACTATTACCACCGCTGCCCACTGGGGAGCATTAAATGTTACGGTTGAAAACGGTAGAGTAGTAAAATCAGAAGGTAGTTTAGTGAAAAACCATCAAAACGAATTACAAAATGTAGTCGCTGATCAGCTTTATAGCCCTGTGCGAGTGAAGTATCCGATGGTCAGAAAAGGCTACTTAGAAGGCAACAAAGACACCACATTGCGTGGGCGTGATGAATGGGTACGTATTTCTTGGAATAAAGCCTTTGAGCTGGTTTCAAATGAAATTCAACGTGTACGCCAGCAATATGGCAGCGAGTCGATTTTCGGTGGTTCTTACGGCTGGTATAGTTGCGGCTCGTTACACGCCTCTCGTACGCTATTGCAACGTTATTTAAACGTAACAGGCGGTTTTATTAACAGCAAAGGGGATTATTCCACAGGTGCGGTGCAAGTGATTATGCCTTATGTGTTAGGCAATATCGAAGTTTACGCCCAACAAACCAGCTGGCATACCATTGTAGAAAATACCGAATTATTAGTGATTTGGTCATCTAATCCGCTGAATACACTTCGCATTGCGTGGACATCAGCAGAGCCTGAAGGGATTGATTATCTGGCAAAAATCAAAGCCAGCAGCAAACGGATTATTTGTATCGACCCTGTAAAAAGCGAAACCTGCCAATTTTTAGAGGCAGAGTGGTTACCAATTAATACAGGCACTGACGTTGCGTTAATACTTGGTATTGCTCACACATTAATTAGCGAAAACAAGCAAGATAACGACTTTTTAGCGAAATATACCGTTGGTTTCGAGCAATTTTCCGATTATGTGTTAGGTAAAACCGATAATCAACCCAAAACGGCAGAATGGGCGAGTCAAATTTGTGGCATTCCAGCCAATACTATTCAGGAACTCGCTCACGCATTTGTGGCAAACCGTACAATGTTAATGTCGGGCTGGGGATTACAACGCTTACAACACGGCGAACAAAGTCATTGGGCATTAGTTACCCTAGCAGCAATGCTCGGGCAAATTGGCTTGCCGGGTGGTGGTTTTGGCTTAAATTATCGTTATTCAACTGATGGATTGAACGCCAATTCAGGCATTCGTTTAGGGGCAATAAATGCAGGCAAGCCAAACCCAAATATGCCGTTTTTCCCTGTGGCACGCATTGCTGATGCTTTGCTTAAGCCAAATCAGCCTTACGATTATAACGGGCAAACTTTAGTTTATCCTGATGTTAAATTGGTTTATTGGGCGGGTGGTAATCCGTTTGCTCATCACCCTGATACCAACTATTTGGTCAAAGCGTGGCAGCAGCCTGAAACGGTAATCGTGAACGAGTGCTATTGGACGCCAACCGCTCGAATGGCAGATATTGTGCTACCAGCTACCACAAGCTATGAGCGTAATGATTTGACCGTCGCAGGGGATTATGTGGTTAAGCATATTATTCCAATGAAACAAGTGGTTGAACCGCAATTTGAAGCGAAAAACGACTACGATATTTTTGCTGAACTAGCTAAACGAGCAGGCAAAGAGCTAGAATTTACCGAAGGTAAAAGCGAAATGGATTGGCTGAGAGAGTTCTACCAAATTGCCAACGATGCTGCGGAAAAAATCAATATGCCATTCCCAACCTTTGAGGCATTTTGGGCGGAAAACAAAGTATTAAGTTTTGAGGCAGAAAATCAAAACAATACTTTCGTTCGCTATCAAGATTATCGTGATGATCCAATTAAACATAAGCTTGCAACACCATCAGGCAAAATTGAGATTTTCTCTGAAACGGTGGCGAAGATGAACTATGATGACTGCAAAGGGCACCCAACGTGGTTTGAACATCACGAATATTCAGGCAAAACAAACGAAGCTGAACCCCTTGCGTTAATTACCCCACATATTAAATACCGTTTGCACAGCCAATTAGCCTATTCTTCACTCCGCCAATACTACGAAGTGAACGGCAGAGAACCTGTGCTGATTAATACAAAAGATGCTACTGAACGAGGCATTACAAGCGGTGATATTGTGCGAATTTTTAACAAACGAGGGCAAGTGTTAGCAGGAGCAGTCGTTACCGATGGTATTATTCAAGGCACAGTTGCCTTATACGAAGGCGGCTGGTATGATCCACAAGATTTAGGCAAAACCAAATCGCCATTATGTAAAAACGGCAACCCGAATGTACTCACTCGTAACGAAGGATCTTCCAAACTCGGGCAGGGTAATGCACCAAATACCACAACGGTGCAAGTGGAAAAGTTTATGGAGGAAGCACCTAAAGTAGTGATCTTTAACTCTCCTATCTAATAACCATGCTGTATGTGGCATTGAAAAACATATTAGATTTTACTAAATTCCCGGAGGAAATTACTTCACAAGCGGCCTATTTTCTCCGAAATTCTACCAATTTCAATGCTACACTTGAGCCAAAAATAACAATACTGGCAAAGCCTATTTGGATTGGTGAAATTCGCTCTCCTAACACTAGATAAGCCATAACCGCAGTTGAAACAGGTATCAGAAGCTCTAATACTTGATATGTTACTAATCCTTGTGTTTGAATAATATGGAAAGTGAGTACCATACCAACCACAATCGCATAAATGCCAATTGCCATTACCGTAAACAGAAGCCAATTCGGTGTTGCAAAAATTTCATTAAATTTACCCGCTTGTTGGCTCAATAAAAGGCTGGAGATCGAGGTCACTAAAGAGGTGATACAGCTTAGGGTAAATACATTAAGTTCTCGGCTGAATTTCACTACCAAGTTTTGAATATTCCGGATAATAATTGATAGAAACAAGAAAAAAGAGCCAAGAATAAACCCTTCCCCAACAGAAATGGTTTTGCCATACCAAACAAAGCCTAATGACCCTAAAATGGTTAAGACTGAGCCAAACCAAAAAGATTTATTTTTAATTCGTTCCCTTTCATCTTTAAAGAAAATTGCAGCAATAATCACGCCAAAAGGCATAGCTAATACACCGAAAATCGAAGCGGTAACTGCACTGGTAATTTTGACACCTTTTAACCAAAAATACATATTGGCAGACATCATTAACCCGACAAATAATGTAATGGCAATGAGTTTAGGGCTTTTGGCTAATTGAATGAGTGATGCGCGAAATTTCCATAAAATAATAGCTAAAAGGGCTAGTCCGCCTGTTAAAAATCGTATGCCATTATTATTAAGCGGATCTAGATGTAGGCTTAAAAATCGGAGAAAAACGATGTTTAGCCCAATACCCAAAACATAGAGTAAATTGATTAAAATTAATTGACGGGAGAGAGGCATAATTAAAAAGATAGAAAAAGCTCGGTGTGAAACCGAGCATAATTAAGCAATGTTGCTAGCATAGCAAGAAATAGACATAAAGATAAGTATTTCTACTCGATAGGCGTAATTTTGGTGGCAGACGCACCTCTTTCGCCTTGGATTAATTCAAACTCAACTTTTTGCCCTACTTTTAAGGAGCGATAACCTTCAGTTTGGATTTCAGAAAAGTGAGCAAAAATATCTCCCTCACAGACTTCCGATGTAATAAAACCAAATCCTTTTACATTGTTAAACCATTTAACAATACCGATTTCCATATAGAACTCCTAATAGCTGATTAATAACCACTAAATTGTAAATAGAATGCTTAAAAGCTCAACTACTAAAGTGTAGAAATTAGACAGAGATCACAAAATTTTTAGAAAATTGAGATTTCTAATTTGATACTTCCATTTTCCACGATAATGGCTTTACCAAATTTTTTCACCATTGCTTCTTTCATTTTACTTTCGTCTAACCGATAAACCGGAGTACCATTAAGAAAGCTCGTTAATCCGTCAGCAAGTACAGGCAAAAACATTTGGAGTTCAGACTGATATTTTGTAGGGGTTGCAGACCAGCTGAGTAAGCGGACATCTTTTAAAAATAATGCCCCTTTTTCAGGATCGTAATAGGGCGTTGTGTCCATATTTAACTGGATAGAGGCATTGTATTTCTTGCCTCGTGCTTTTAAGATCCCATCTACCACCCCTGAAACTGCAACTTTTTTCTCTTCTGTTCTGCCAATTTGGCTGGTGAGTGAATGAAGATTGTAATCAAGTTCAAATAATTGAGGGATACCGGCTTTATCTTGCAATGGTACTTTTTCGCTTAATTTAGTGGATAAGTATTCGTTAATTTCAGCTTCGCTAATGCTCAACAAATTGGCATTTGCTGAAAGCATCGTTGCTGAAGTCATCAATAAGGCGGTAAATTTGGGTAAAATTTTCATAATTTACTCTTTTAAATTAGGTTTAATGGGTTAAACAGGGTAAAATGTGCTTGGACTATAATAGTCCGTCTTGTTATTTTAGGACAGCAAAAAATGAAAAAATTCTTATTATGCGTGAGCATTTTAACGATTTTTGCCTGCTCATCAACGGGTGTAGGTGGTAATGTAGGAGTCGGAGGCGGCTCAAATGGTGTTGGGATCGGCTTAGGTATTGGAACAGGCTTTAGATTCTAATTGGTAAATTTTTGGCGGTTTTTGACCGCTTTCACGAACTGTTTATTTGTGGATAGAAAATGAAGTACGAATTAAAAAAAACAAGCGGTAATGCACGCCGTGGGCGCTTAACATTCAATCGCCCGAAAGGGGCGTTTCACGTTGAAACCCCTGCATTTATGCCTGTAGGCACATACGGTACAGTAAAGGGTATGACACCCGAAGAAGTAGCTGCAACAGGGGCTCAAATTCTTTTAGGAAATACCTTCCACCTTTGGTTACGCCCGGGGCAAGAGGTGATGAAAATGCACGGCGATCTGCACGATTTTATGCAGTGGCACGGCCCGATTTTAACCGATTCAGGTGGTTTCCAAGTCTTTAGTTTAGGCAAATTGCGTAAAATTAAAGAAGAAGGCGTAACGTTCCAAAACCCAATTAGCGGTGAGAAAATTTTCCTTTCGCCTGAAAAGTCAATGGAGATCCAATACGATCTTGGCTCAGACATCGTAATGATTTTTGATGAATGTACGCCTTATCCTGCAACTTTTGATTATGCGAAAAAATCAATGGAAATGTCGCTACGCTGGGCAAAACGTAGCCGTGATCGCTTTGATGAATTAGAAAACCCAAATGCACTCTTTGGTATTATTCAAGGCGGTGTGTATGAAGAGTTGCGTAAGGTTTCGGTTGAAAAATTAGTTGAAATCGGCTTTGATGGTTATGCTGTAGGTGGCTTAGCCGTTGGCGAGCCGAAAGAAGATATGCACCGTATTTTAGAATACGTTTGCCCACAAATTCCTGCTGATAAGCCTCGTTATTTAATGGGCGTAGGCAAACCTGAAGATTTAGTGGAAGGTGTTCGCCGTGGTATTGATATGTTTGACTGCGTAATGCCAACCCGTAATGCTCGTAACGGTCATTTATTTGTTACTAATGGCATTGTGAAAATCCGTAATGCAAAATATCGTGAAGATACTACACCGCTTGATCCTGAATGTGATTGTTATACTTGTAAAAATTATACAAAAGCCTATTTATACCATTTAGATAAATGTGGCGAAATTTTAGGAGCAAGGTTAAATACCATTCACAATTTACGTTATTACCAACGTTTAATGGCAGAAATTCGCCAAGCCATTGAAGATGATCGCTTTGATGATTTTGTGATTGAATTTTATGCCCGAATTGGTAAAGAAGTGCCGCCTTTACAATCTGAAGTGAATAATCAGAAATAATAAGGAGTTTATATGCAACAACTTGAACCGCAAGAATTTGCAAGCTGGGCTGAACCTATTGATATGTTGTATGCTTGTCACGGAAAAGTGAAAAGTTTCTGTAAACAGTTACAAATTCTGCCTGATTACCTTGAAAAAAACGGCTTAAATCAGGCGGTAAAAAATGATGTTCAGCAGATCTTAAATTACTTCAACATATCAGCTCCACTTCATCACGAAGATGAAGAAGACGATTTCTTTCCAGAGTTGATTAAAGTGCAGCCTCAAGCTCAAGCAGATGTTGATGAATTAGAACGTCAGCACGTTCATTTGCATAAAAACTGGGACGATTTATCTGCTCAGCTTGAAGATTTACTTGCAGGCAAACGTGAAAATGTTGATAGAGAGTTAATCGAGCGTTTTGTGGCAGGTTATGATGTGCATATTGCCATTGAAGAACCACTTTTCGAGCTAGGGCGTGAGCATTTAACGGAAGAAAAACTTTCAGCAATGGGTAAAATTATGGCGGATCGCCGTAAATTATAATTTCAATGAATAAGGCGAACTTTTAAGTTCGCCTTTTGTTGTATCGAAACGATGAAATATTCTTTAGATTTAACAGGCTATAGCTGTCCGTTACCTTTATTTATGGCTAAAAAAGCGATGAATGATCTTAAAAAAGGCGATAGTTTAGACGTTCTACTTAATAAGCAGAGCAGCCTTGCCGATTTTGAATTGCTTGCCAAAGAGCAAGGCTGGCTTTGTGAGATACAAGCGGTCGAAAATCGAGTGATTTTTACAATTTAGGAAGTTCAAGTGAGTAATTTAAATTCATTTAAGAAAAAATATGATGACGTAATAGAGTGTGTGAGCTACTCGTTATTGATCGTTGCTAAAAATGGAAAATATGGTGTAGTTGATCGCTATTCGAAAAAAGAAGTTATTCCTTTAATGTATGATGAAATTAAAGAGAGATATTGTGGTGGTTATTCAGTCCGAAATGGTCAGCATTATGGCATTATTAATGATGAAAATGAATTATTAGTGCCAATAGAATATGATTTGATTGAAGATTCTGGTTGGGTAGGAATGATGCAAAACGGCAATAAATACGCATTCTATAAATTGGATAACCCACCTTTGCCTGCAACAACAAAAATCACCCCGTTGAAATATGATTCAGCAAGGCTTTTTAATAAAGGAAATATCACTATTTTTTCTGTTTCAGGTAAGTATGGTATTCTGAATAATGGATTAGAAGAAATTATTCCAGCCATTTATGATGATATTGCTGAAATTCACTATGCTGACTCTGAAAATAAATATCTTGCTGTTGCTTGTTTAAACAGGAAATATGGGGTTATTGATGAATTCAACAATAAAATGTTAGAGTTTAAATATAACAGTCTAGAATTTATAGGAGACACCTTATTAATAAAGGCAGTATTAAATCATAAGTCTGGTTTCTTTAGTTATGCCAGAAAATATGGAATTTTAATTTATGGAGAGGGTAATGTTAAAAATATAACAGAACTAAAATATGACAGTTTAATTGTTAATGAAGAAGATATTGTGGTTTCTGTTGATAAAAAATACGGGTTTCTTGATTTGAATGGTAGAGAAATTATCTCTCCAAAATTTGATGATGTAATTTTTCCTTTTATTAAAGAACGTGCTTATGTAGAGCTTGATGGTGATAGATTTTTTGTTGATAAGTCTGGCAGAAAAATAATAAATTATATTCCTAATGAACTTAGTAGGAAAATTAGGATTTTGTCAGATAATATAGAAAAGCTATATAACTATCTGATGAATGATGAAGTGGCTAGAAATCAGTCTGAGTATAGCCTCTATTATTGGCAAATGCCTTATGCTCTCACAACTTTAGATGATATTCCTGAAAATTATAGCTATCAGAAAGAATATGAGCAATATAACCAATTACGCTGTAAAATGCGTTTAGAACAAGTTGATAATTTACCTGAAATTTTAAAAAATGGATTACATTATCCTGTTTTGAGTATCGATTTTACTGGAGAAATCAATACAGAGTATTATAAGGGAGATGCGAATATTTTCTTTGCTATTCTTAATGAAGAAAATAGATTACACCTTACATACTATATCTCCTTATTTGGAGAGAAATATGTTGATTTATTTGATAAGAGCAAATCTTTTGATTTTGATAGCTTAACTGATGAAGAAATTTCTTTATTTAGTCAATTATTAGATTGCATTGAGAAAATTTGTAATGATTTAGAAATAGAAACCGAGCAAAATCAAGGTGTTTTCATTCATCAAGAATTTAATCGAGAAGAAGATATTGCTAGATTAATTCAATTATTAAATTTTGATGATCACTTAACGAAATCTGAAGTTAATAAATTTAAAAAAGCCTATATTGAATTAACGGATACTCCAGATAAATTCCGTAAAAAATTAGAGAGATGGTTAGATTACGAAAAAGATGAATTGCTAGATGTAGCACAAGATGACTTATATTATGAACTTATTACCTATTTTATTGATAATAATGTTGATGATTGGAAATTTGATATTGAAAGATTAAGTGATTTTATTTCAAATAAAATAGGCGTATCTTTTAGTATTACTGATGATGACTATCAGAAGGGCATTGAATATATTAATCAAAACTTAGAAGCCCAATCAGATTATTCTATTTTAAATATTGTGTCCGGTGGAGATGATGTTAATTTTATTGTTGTCAGAACTGAAGATAAATCAGATATTCTTGAGTTGTCTAAACGACTTAATATGCCGATTGTCGATTATTAAATGTAAATAAGGCTACATGAGATGTAGCCTTTATCTATTTATTCTCTTTCTCAAATCGTTTTTTTCGCACATATCACTTTATTGCTATTTAAGAGTCTTAAAAGCTCCCAAACATCACTCGGTTTTAAGCGTGCAAGCGAGTGTTTTTCGTAATAAATTTGCAATGCTACTTGTTCATCCTCTTTGTATTCTAAACATTTTGCTGTGGCGGAAAACTCTATGCCTTCAATCTCTTTTATTTTTTGAGTAATTTTACTATTCCTTAGTCGGGGTGTTGGCAAGCCCCTTTACCTAATAACGCTTTTAACCCATCGCTTATTAATCCTTGCCACGCTAAATAGCCGTGCGGGGTGGATTGTTCTATATAGGTCACAGGGTAGCCTTTTGCCAGTAACACATCTTTTAAATGGCGAGAGGTTTCCAATATATTCGATCTTCCGCTTTCATAAAATCCAGCACTGATAAAAAAGCAAACAGGTAATTTTTCTTTTATTGCAAATTCGTGTGCGATATAGTGACTATTTTCGCTCGGTGTATTCTTAGGATTCCACCAAAATGAGCCTGATAAAATCAGTGCTTTATTAAAGAGATAAGAATAATTTAGCACGGTATAAGCTGAGGATAATCCGCCGTAGCTAGAACCACTGATAATTCGCTCTTTTGCTTCCATGCCAATGGATTTTTCGGCAAAGGGGACGATTTCTTCCGCTAGTACTTGGGTAAAAATTGGGTTAGCAGGTAGCTCAACTCGTCTTGATTCACTAGACGCATTCTCAATAAAGATGGCGACAGTTGGGGGAATTACTTTTTGAGCGATCATATTATCTAAAATCGTTTTTGCCGGCACACGTTCGGTGTATTCTACACCATCAAACAGATAGAGAATCGGATAGCTATTTTTCGTACTAAAATTCGCAGGCAAATAGGCAAATAATCGGCGTTTATTCCCAAGTTTGGCACTATCGAAAACTAATTCTTGCATTGTGCCTTTGTCGATATTGGGTTCTTCAAGTAGGTAAGGTTGTGCTGGAGCTTTTGCTAATTTGACAAGCGAGTAGTAGTTAAACTTATCTGTATTTTGTAGATTTTATCCTATTTTCTCAAAATAGGGGGTTTTGTTCAACGGATCGGCTTGGGCTGTGGCAAGTAAGGCTCTGCGTTGGGTATATTCATCTACAGGTAATGTTGGAATATCAGGGGCAAGGCGATATTCAACCAACGTATCATTAGGTACGATATAGCTTTTATACCATAAATCAGTTTCACCCAAGCGTTCCATAAAGTCGTGATCGGTCGATACACCACCCCAAATACGCACATTTTGTTTTGCGCCACGCCATAAAAAAGTAACTCGGCTTTGCTATTCGTTCAAAGCTTCAATCAGCGGTGTGCCAGATTGTTTGACTTTATCCCAAAAATCGTTCATTAAAGCGGTCTTTTTTGCAGGATTCTTTGCAATTTGTACACTTAATTCAGCAAGTTGTTGATTTTCGATAGTTTTAGGCTTAGCAATTTGATCTGAAAGAGGAATATGCTCTTCAATGGCTAATTTAAAATCATTGTTTGATATGCTTTGCCATTGTTTGGAATAGAGAAAGTGGCCGTGCCATTGTGTTCAGATTTAAGCATAAATCCTGTTCACCAAAGACATTTTGAGCAAATAGGCGAGTAGAGTTGTCTGGGAAAATAATGGAAAGTGAAAGCGGTTGTTCAGCAAGTTGAGTCAGTGTGCCTTGCACGAAATCGCCTTTTTTAATTCAATTGTTATATTGTTAGCGTGAAGCATTGTATGAATAAGAAAGGTGAGAATATAAGCGGTCGTTTTTTTCATATTTTTTGCAAATGTTTAAGCCCTCATTCGAGGGCTGTTTAAGGTTAAAAAGATAGTTTAAAGTCGCACTTAAATTACGTTCTGTCCCATAGAAACAGGAAAAATTATTAGCACAACTTGCGACATATTTTTTATTCGTCAGGTTTTGTGCGTTGAGCTGTAAGTTTAAATTAGGCATAAAATCATACCCAAGCGACATATCGTAAAGCGTATAGGCGGGTACGGTAAATGTATTTTGGTTATTACCAAAAGTCGTTCCCATATAGCGTACACCTATACCGGTGGTTAGCTTATCAAAGAATTTATATTTTGCCCAAAGTGAAGCTTGATGGCGAGGAGTACCCCATTGCGTTTTATCGATTGTACTGCCATCTTTATCTTCGGTAATCTCTTTTTTGAGATAAGCGTAAGAGGCAGATACTGGGAATTTATCAGAGAGCTGTTGATTTAAGCTCACTTCAATTCCTTTGACGTCCACTTCACCAATTTGCTCATAAGAGCGAGTTTACCATTGATAATTTGCTAAATCTTTTTGTGTAATTTTAAATCCAGCTAACGTTAGCAAGGTTTCTTGAGTTGGTTGATATTTCAGCCCCATTTCCCATTGTTCGGCGGTCGTTGGCTTTAAGAAATCTCCTTGAGCATCTTTTTCGGAAGATGGCACAAAAGACGTGCTGTAGCTTAGGTAAGGTGCGATACCGTTCTCAAAGTTATAGATTGCACCTGACCGCCAAGTAAATTTCCTATCTTTATTACTTTCTCTGGTGTTTGTTACGCGGTCTTGGTTGCTATTTTTAGCAAAGTCATAACGTCCCCGCCTAGCATTAGCTCAACATTAACTATTTCCACCTGATCTTGTAGATAAAACCCAAGCTGTTTTAAATGCTTGATATCACTTGAAAACATATAATTAATCTAGATCTTGACGCACTCGCTTATAATCGATACCAGATAACAAGGTATGATTGATGTTTGTTGTATTAAAGACAAATTCTAACTGGTTATCTAAGCTGATTTCTTGGGTTTTCACGTCCCAGCGGCGAGCCTTATGTTATAAGATCGAACCAGTATCACCCCAGTACACGACATTTTTAAAATTCTCTTCCCCATTATGGTAACTGGCGTTCTGACGGAACATCAGATTTTGGGTGAATTTATGTGACAAATTGTAGCCCACTTGAATTTGCTCTGATTTTAAACCGTGATAGTTTGGATCGCTTAGAAACATATCATAGGGGAGCTTTTTCCCATTTACGTTATTAATTGTCCCTTCTTTTGGTAAGAAATTACGATCGCCTGCTTTTGGTTTTTCGCATAGTAAGCATAAACGTTGAGTTCTGTATTTGTCGTTGGCTTCCATAAAATGCTTGGTGTAAAAGCGCCTCCTTTTTCTTTTACAAATCGGGTATTCCAATTAGCTCTTTCTAACTGACCAATTAAACGAGCGGATAGCGTTTCAGAAAGGTTTTGTTCGACATCAAGCCCTATTTGGTAACGGTTGTGATTTCCAACAATAAATTGCAACTGGCGATGCTGATTACCACTCGCTTTTTTGGTGATAATATCCATTACGCCACCAGGGTTCGCTTGTCCATATAAAATAGAATTTGGACCTTTAATGATATTGATGCTTTCTAAGAAGAAGGGATCAATTTCAAATGCTGTTTGGTAGCGAGAACCGTTTAAATATATTGGAATTGTGCCACCATCGCTTTTATGCCCAATACCACGAATCGAAATTTCAATGAGTGCATTATACCCCGATAACCACCTACCATACCCTAGGTATAAGCAACGGCTTCAGTGACAGAACGCACAGCTTGATCCTGCATTAAATCAGATGAAACGACATTAATACTAAAAGGTGTACGGGATAATGATGTTACGTTTTTTGTTCCGACAGTAGTATAAACAGGGATATAACCTGTAGTCGCAGCAAGTTTTTCTTTTACATCAATAGTATCGAGAGTTGCCTTGTTATCGTTTGCTGATACATAAGATGTCATCAAGGCTAGGCTAATTAAAGAGAGTGAATATATTGTTTTTTTCATAAATTTCTCCATAAATAAGAATTATTATTAATATATCTTGTTTTTAGGCAAAAAACCTTTGTAAAATAAAACTTTTCCTATGGGGAATAAAATTTGTATGAGAAAGACGATTTTCATTGATGAAAATAAAAATATAGTGGGAAGAGTAGAGCTATACCGATTTCGTACAGACCTTATGTTGAAATATACGGACATTCAAGTAAACGCTACCGTAGAGCAAGAGCAAGCCCTATTTGAATCAGGTTTAAGATTGGTTATTTTGTTGAATGGGCGTTCAGAAATTCATTTTGATTCAGGTTATTTTGAATTAGATGCAAGGGCTAAGCCTAAAGCAGCTTTTTTACCCTTGAACCGTTCAGAAATGGGAAAAAAGGTATTTCAAAAAGGGCAATACCAAAAAGAGCTAGTTGTTTTTCTTTATCCTAAATGGATTATGGAAAGCTATCTCAATCTATCAAGTTACCATCAATTTAAACAACATTTAAAACCGTATTCTATTACGGTAACGCAGTCAATGCTTAGGCTTATCGATGAGATCTTCTTACAGCACAATGAATCTGAACCTTTCTTAGAGCAATCTTATAATGCTTTGCTGGATGGACGTAGTGTTATGCAAGTCGCTGAATTAGCTGGTTATTCGAATGCAGAAAATTTTTCGACAGCATTTAAGAAAAATTTCGGTATAACGCCAAGTCAGGTAAAAAGAGATAAAATTAAGGGGATTGCGTAGCATTTTTACTCCAAATACTTTTTTGTGCAAAGACAAATTTATTACCCGTATGCTTGATAGTATTAAAAGAAATCTCCCAAACATCGCTCGGTTTTAAGCGTGCAAGCGGGTGTTTTTCGTAATAAATTTGCAATGCTGCTTTTTCAGTCTCTTTGTCTTCTAAACATTTTGCTGTAGCGGAAAATTGTACGCCTTCAATTTCTTTTATCTTTTCAATTTGCCCACAAATAGTGCCAACAATCTGTGGGTTTTCTAGCATAATTTGGGCGTGTCTGGTTTTTTTAGCTGTTAGAATGATTAAACGAGCGTTTTCTTGATCAAAAGCATAAAAGCAATTCGCCGCCCAAAAATCATCATTATTATGAGTAGCGAAATTTACAACGTGGTTAGATTGGATAAAATCAATAATATGGCTTGGGATTGGGTTTGTCATAAATAAAAATACCTGATCAAATTTATCAGGTATTTTAACATTTGGAACAGGAAAAGATAAGCCCGATTTATTCCCCCCAATGAGGTATATTTGGGATTTCAATATCCAGCAATGAAAGAGCGTGAGCAACGCTATGGGTTACCATCTCATCAAGGCTAGTTGGCTTTTGATAAAAGGCAGGAATTGGGGGGAAGATAATACCGCCCATTTCGGTTACTTTTCGCATATTATCAATATGAGCAAGATTAAGCGGTGCTTCTCTTACCATTAATACCAATTTACGGCGTTCTTTTAGCACTACATCAGCGGCACGGATAAGTAGATTATCACTAAAACCATTCGCAATAGAGGCAAGGGTTCTCATAGAGCAGGGGGCAACAATCATACCTGCGGTTTTAAACGAGCCACTTGCAATGCTTGCTCCCACATTTTGTAGAGAATGCACTTCATCCGCTAACTGGTGTAGGGCTTCTCGCTCGTAATCTGTCTCAAGCGTTCGAGTTAGTTCAGCCCCTTTTGTGATAACTAGGTGGGTTTCAATGTCTTCAAAAGGTTTGAGTAACTCAAGCACTTTATAGCCATATTGAAAACCGCTTGCACCACTAATGCCGACAATAATACGCTTTTTCATCATTAACTCACTAGTCGTTCCCAAAGATAAGAGATTGGCATTGCTAACAGTAATGCAGGCAGCATATTTGCCACAGGGAAGGTTTTAATACCACAAATGCGGAAACCTGTAGCAAAGAGCAGCAATCCGCCCGTTGCTGAGAAATCAGCTAACATATTTGGTGTAGTTAGCGGCATTATGATTGAGGCAAGTAAAACTAATATCACTTGAATAATGACAAGCGGTAGGGCAACAGTCGTAACTACATAACCTAATGATGTTGCAAAGATCATTGCGGTAAAGAAATCCAAGATGGATTTAATGTATAGAACACTTGGATCGCCTGTTATGCCTTCATTAATAGCACCAAAAATGCCTGTGCCACTTACGCAGAAAAGCACAAGAATCGCAATAAACTTTTCCAGAAATTCTTCTTGAGAAAGGGAATGTCTTGGCGGAAAAATTTTATCAATAATGCCTTGTGCTGAGCTGGCAGCTTTTCCGATCTTCTTTTCAAGATAGATTAACTCGCCAATAATTGTGCCAAGAATTAGAGCTAGAGCAACGGCAGACATATATTTTACCGAAGCGGTTAGCATCATACCTAAGCCAAAACAGCATAAACCAAAAATCAGCGGCAATATAGTGCGAAGTCGTTCAGGCAAACGGCTGCCTAAATAAGCCCCCAGTAATCCGCCTAGAATAATAGCTCCTGCATTAACAAAAGGTCCGATCATAATAATCCTATTTAAAGGTTGCGGTAAGCATAATCATCATAAATGAGAATACTGAAAGTAAATAGAATTTTAATGAGAAAGGCTGTCCTTTTTTGAACGCTTTGGTTGCAAAAATGATATACAACACTAAAAATAGAATTTTAGGTAATAACCAGCTAAATTGGGACAATGTAAAAAAGTCATACGCAAGGAAAATAATAACCGCAGCAATACCTGTTACCAATAAGATGGTATCCACAATATGTGGGACAATGCGTAAGACAGCATATTGTCTCCAATCAACCGCTTTAGCGGCTAAAAAACCACGCACTAATAATAATACTAAGCTGATATAAGCTAAGCCAAAATGGGCTTTAAGAATAGTTGATAGGTAATCCATAATAATCACTCCGCAATTCCAGTTTTTAAATATTGATAAATTTCACGATAATTTTTCGCAGGTTTATTCGCTTCACGCTCTTTAATTGCCCCACGAATTAAATTGCGTAAATGTTGGCGATCTAAATGAGGGTATTCATTTAAAAGATTATCTAATGAGGCATCACCCATTACGATAAGTTGATCTCGCACTAATTCTAATTTATGTAATAACGCCTGTTGCTGATTATGGCGATTTTTTACTTTATCTAACGCCTCTTGAATTGGCTCAGGATCTCGATTTCGCAATAACTTGCCAATAAATTGAATTTGGCGACGGCGAGCTTCCATTTTAAATCCTTGAGCTTGGCGGATTGCCTCTTTTAGATCATCATCAAGCGGAATTTTCTCTAAGTTTTGTGGCGTTAATTCAATTAATTCTGCCCCGATTTTCTTTAAATGCTCGGAATCTCGTTTAATTTCACTTTTACTGACCCAGATGATTTCCTCTTCATCATCTGTCCAATCAATCTCATTTTTGCTACGTTTTCTAGCCATTATGTGTCCTTTTTTGTGCAAATTCTAAAAAATGCCATATTCTAGCAGAAATTTGAGTTAGAATATATGAATCATTGAAATCAAGAATATGGAATAAGAATGTCGATTACAGATAAACAAACCTTACAACAGCAAGAACAGGAGCTACGACAAGCGGTCGAATTTGCCTTAAATTTTGCAAAAAAAGCAGGGGCAGAGGCAGAAGTTGGCATAACCAAAGTTGCTGGGCTTTCAGTTTCTAGCCGATTAGAGCAAGTTGAAAATATTGAGTTTAATAATGATGGTTCGCTTGGTATTTCCGTTTATTTAGGCAAACGCAAAGGCAATGCTTCAACCTCTGACTTACAACCACAATCCATTCAAAAAACGATCGAAGCAGCGCTGGCTATTGCAAAATATACGTCAGAAGATGATTGTACAGGGCTTGCCGATAAAGAGATGTTAGCCTTTGAAGCCCCTGATTTAGACCTTTACCACCAAGTGAATATTTCGGTTGATCAGGCAGTAGAGCTTGTTATTGAAGCCGAACATTATGGTTTAAATGCTGATGAACATATTGTAAACAGTGATGGGGCGACATTTAATTCCCATAGTGGGGTTAGAGTGTATGGCAATACGCACGGAATGCTACAAAGTTATCTCTCTAGCCGATATTCACTGTCTTGTAGCCTGATTTCAGAATATCAAGATCAACCGGAGCGTGATTATGAATACACGATTTCCCGTGAATTTGATAAATTACAAGCACCGAAATGGGTAGGGGAGCAAGCTGCAATTAAAGCGGTAGATAGATTGAATCCGCAACGAATTAAGACCGGCGAAATGCCTGTGATTTTCTATAACGATGTGGCAACCGGTTTAGTGGGGCATTTGGCCGGAGCTATTAGTGGCGGTGCATTATACCGCAAATCAAGTTTCTTATTAGATAAATTAGGCGAACAGATTCTGCCTGAATGGTTTGCGATTTCAGAGCGTCCGCATTTGTTGCGTCAATTAGCCTCTTCTGCGTTTGATAGTGAAGGTGTAATTACCCAAAACCGTGAAATTATTACTGATGGTGTGCTACAAACGTATTTAATGACTAGCTATTCAGGGCGTAAAATGGGGTTAAAAAGTACAGGACACGCAGGTGGTATTCATAACTGGTTAGTTAAACCAAATCGTCAAGGTGGTTTAAATACGTTACTTAAGGAAATGGGAAAAGGATTATTAGTAACGGAAATGCTAGGTTCTGCGATTAATAGCGTAACAGGGGAATACTCTCGAGGTGCAGCAGGATTTTGGGTAGAAAACGGTGAAATTCAATACCCTGTAGCGGAAATTACCATTGCAGGGCAACTGCAAGATATGTATAAAAATTTAGTGGCGGTAGGCGATGATATTGAACACCGCTCAAATATCCAAACAGGTTCAATCTTATTAGAAAAAATGATGGTTTCAGGCGAGTAAAAACGGCCGCTTATAATCAATTTTATTTGGAGAAATCAATGGAAAAACATCATATTGAAACGCTACATTCAAAAGAAGAAGTATTAAACCGAATCAATGAATTAGCAAAAGAAATCAATCAACACTATCACCAAAAACAGTGCCAAAACCTTGTAGTGGTTGGTTTATTGCGAGGCTCGTTTATGTTTATGGCAGATTTAGTAAGAAAGCTAGAGTTACCTGTAGAAGTGGATTTTCTAACCGCATCAAGCTATGGCAGCAGCACGGAATCCAGCCGTGATGTCAAAATTCTCAAAGATTTAGATGGCGAAATTCAAGGTAAAGATGTATTGATTGTAGAAGATATTATTGATACTGGCTTCACCTTAAGCAAGGTAGGGGAGATTCTCAAGTTACGTGAGCCAAATTCACTTGCTATTTGTACTTTATTAGATAAACCTTGCCGCCGCGAAGTTGATGTGCCCGTAAAATGGGTGGGATTTGAGATCCCCGATGAATTTGTGGTGGGTTATGGGATTGATTATGCCCAAAAATATCGTCATTTAGATTATATTGCTAAAGTAGTGATTGAATAAAAAAACTCAATCACTACTTAGATTTTCACGACTAATTACATTCTCGATTAAGGTTGAAATATAAAATATTCTTATCGAGAAAGAAAAATTAAAAGACTGAGCTCTATGGAATATAGAACTCAGTCTTGGGCTAGTCTAACTTTTAAATCGTAATCAGTTTACGGTATTACCAGTTATAACTCACATTTAGACCGAAATTACTTTCAGTAGTTTGAGAACCATAACGATGTAATTTGAAATCAGCCCCTAATGCCACACCATTTGCAAAGCGTTTTTTCAACCCTGTCGTGACAGAATACACGTTACTTTTATCCTTTATTTTGTATGTGTTTGTCATATCATTAGATTGAGATAAAGTTATATCACCATTGACAAACCCTATACTTGGACGAATATAAGCATCAATATCATTTAGCTTATAATGGATATTCAATCCTAGATCACTTGCATAGACCGTGCGGCTATTAATCGCAAGATCTTCATCTATTAATGAGCGAGAAGAACGTGAAACGTAAGCACCAACTGATGGGCTAATGCTTAATTTATCATCTAATTGAATACGATAAGCATAATTTAGGTAGCCATCAACACTGTTATTACGTGCTAGCATATCTTTATGTTTTACGCCACGATAGCGTAAGAAGCCAGAAAGTTGGTGATTATCCATTTCATATTTAGCTCTTGCACCAATTTGTACGCTATTACGATTTTTATTACTGTATTCAAAGAATAAGCCACCACGTAAATTCTCACTTAATTTTGTATTCAAGCCTAAGGATAGATTATTGTGTTTTACACCTGTGTCGTAATGGGCAAAGAAATTATCAAAGCTACGATATAAAATATCAGTGTTATATTCATTGAACTTTCTCGCTTTTTGGATGTAGCGAGTGAAGTCTAATTTAGTATTTAAAGCCAAATAGCTTTCATATAAATTAGCATACGTATCCATAATACCATTATAATTTAAATAAGTGGTATCCGCTGTATTGGTGACTTTATTCACATAAGCTAAGGCTCTTTGATAAATATTCTGTTGAGACGGCAGTGCTTTAGTAATATTTTTTGCCAATTTATCCAGCTCATCACTATTGTTTTTCAGATTATACATTTCTTTGTTAATCACAAAAGATTGTGCAATCGCAGTATCATTAGCACGACGCATTTTTTCGACTAGCGTCTCTTTTTGAGCTTTATTGAGATAAGGCAGTGCATTGATTTTATCCAAAGCAGGAGTAAGTTCATCTGGTAATCCCCATTCGATAGCTTTTGCTTCCATTTCAGCAATATATTCAGTTAAATTTTTTACTGAAATATCACCATCGTTTTCAAAAGCAACAAATAAATTCCCTTCTTTATAGGCTAAAGAGGAATAACCAGCACCAGCGGCATTACCTGAACCTGGACGAATAATATGCACCTTGTGTTTGTGCGATGGATCTTTTGCATCTAGCATCCAAAGTGTAATATCACCCCTTTTCCATCCATCATTCTTTCCATCTGGTTTAGAGATTAGTAGCACTTTTCGACCATTTGGTAGTGTTACATAGATAGAAGAGCCTTGAGTTGGTTGTGAGCTAGTTGGTAATAATCCATTAGTTGGAGTAAATAATTCCCAGGTCTTACCCATATCAGTAGAAGAGTATGCCCAGCGACTGTTTCCTCGTCCAGTCATCACTAGCTTACCCGGTTCGAGTTCAAACACCATATTTTCTAAAGAACTTTGGTTCGGTGCAACTGGGTTGTTAATTTCTGGCATATCCCAAGTTTTCCCATTATCCTTAGAATACATAATAGTGGTCGCAATACCATTTTGATGTGCGGTTTGAATTGGGAAAACCAACGTACCATCTTGCATTACAATTCCAGATCCGACCCCGCCTAAAAAGCCTAAGGTAGGTTTTCCATTTTTGGTGACTTTAGAAAATACGTCTAAATTGCTGAATTTACTAAACTCAGTATTTTTCTCCCAATTTAAACCACCATCAGTAGATTTATAAATGGTAGCTGCCCAGCTGCCACTATTAAAGTGAGGAACACGCCCACCATACCATTGTTGATCCGACATAGACCAAGTTCCGTGCATTACATATAAACTATTATCAATAGGATTATGTAATAGCGTTGGATCCATTGAACGGCGTGCTGGGTGATTAGTTCTATCAAAAGACCAAGCGGTTTTCTTCGTCCAAGTATGGCCACCATCGGAAGAAATCGCAATACCAGGATCAATACGATCTTGGTCATACGCACGATTCCAGCGTAAATCAAACATAACAACTAATTTGTTATCTTCGGTAACTTGCATAGCTGGAATACGGCTATAATATAATGGCGCAGTACCTGCAGCTTCACCATTTGGACCAATACCAGCCCAAGGCTCGCCAGCTACTGGAGTGGTAAAGTTATCGACTCCGACACGCTTGGTAATATTTGTGAGATTAAAATTAAGGTCGCTTTTCCAAAAATCAGAGTTAGCGGAAGCAGATAAAATACTTAGAAAAAAGTATGGGGATATGATTAACTGATTGATTTTTCTCATCATTTTCTCCATTAGGGGGATAAAGTGCAAAAACTAATTTTTAGCTGAACAGCTATTATATGGTCCAATCTTATGTATAAAATACCAGATAGCAAGTAATTGTAACGGCATTTTATGATTAAGATTTAAGCACAAAGAAATAAAAAAATCTGAGAGATTTGTCACAATTATTGAAAAAAGTGATATTTTTTAAATATCACCGAAGCCCAAGCTTTGTATCAAGGTTTCATCTTAATGTTAGTGATAAAAGTGACTTTTTTCTGAACTTTGGTGTAAAAAATATAAGAGCTGTAACAAAAAGGCCGCCAGGCAATAACCTAACGGCATTACAAGCGGTCATATTTGGCGGAAAATTTGCTAGGCTACTTAAAATTTGCGATATGAAATGTTTAGTGCCATTGAGCTAAAACAACAAAAAAGCCTGTAAACGTTGATTTTACAGGCTTTCTAAGGTTTTTTCGTTTAGCTCTGTTGAACTAAATTTAGTCAAATGGTGCCTGGTCAAGACTTGAACTTAATAGCTTCAAGTATTGATGGATAAGGTTTCTTTCTAATTTGATTTTTCAGGATATAACTAAAATCCAAAGTGCCTTATTAATTAGGTTATTTTATAAACAGATATTTCGAGCTATCGCCGTAGCTAAAAATTAGTTCTTGGGAAATTTTATTTTTGAATAAAAGAAAAAATTTAAAACTTTTTGAAATTTAACCCACTCAGTGGGTTAAGTGGGTAACTTTGATTTTTACCCACTGTTAGCCACTTTTAGAGGGTAGGTAAATATTAGCGGTTTTGGTAGTGGTTAAAGGGCAAAAAGCCGCTAATTTTCATCAACGGCTTAAGGTTCGGCTAGAATATCAGGGCAAGCACTTTGGCGGATTGCATTTTTTAGGAAGCGTTTATATCTAGGCGTTACTGATTTTAACGATAGTACGCCTTTTAGTATTTGTTGATAGGCTTCATCATTAATTAGGGCTTTTCGGCTTCTATATTTGCCTTAATCTCATCTAACGAATCAATTCTTATATGGCGGTAGAAAATGAAGCTGTCGCGTGTAATAAATTCGTGTGTTCCTGCCTTTAAAATACAAGTTTTATCAAGTGCTTTTTCGTTTTTAATGCTTGAGCAGTTTACACTTAAAATCATATCTCCTTTACCGGTTTCTCCATCAAAACAAGGATCGGTAAGCAGAATATATAAATGCTTGTAGGAGTTCTCTACCTTGCCGTAGTTGTTCGGTCTAAGAATAGTTGCTTGTTTTTTGACTTCAAGCATTGATTAAGCCCTTGAAAAGGTTATCCATTTCTCCTTTTTCTGTCTGTTGCTCTAAAATGCTTTCAATCTCGCTTGCTCCATTGTTCCGCCTGCCTTATGTAGCAAATAGGCGGTCGCTTGGGCTATTTTTAATTCATCAAACATTGTTTTATCTCCTGCTACATCGCAAATAGTGCTTTCTCTTAATTTAATATTTTAAAGACGTGCGATTTGTTCAAATACCTGTGGGGATTGTTCCACTAAGCTCATTTGCGGATAGCTACCGATTCTATTTTTTGTGCTTCGCTTGCCTGTTTTGGGGCTGATATAGCTATAAATCCATACTTTCGCTTTTTTCTGTGCAAGAATAAATAGCCCGTTACTGTCTGCGATAGGCTTCGCATTTGGGGAATATTTAAGATTTTTTAGTAATGTGTCTGAAAGTGTTTTTTTAGTTGCAGTCATTTCTTCTAATCCTTGATATATTAAGGGTTTATCGAAGTTTATGATCCCTAAATTTTCCCGTTTTCAAAATAGGGATCATTTTAGGGATCATAAACGCTAAGATACAATGCAACTAAAGAAGACAATAAGAGACTATAAAATAATCTAAGTTCTTGATTTTATAGTAAATTTGAGACAATGAAAGACAATATGCAACGCTTAAATGGTCCCCCCAGCCGGACTTGAACCAGCGACCAAGCGATTATGAGTCGCCTGCTCTAACCACTGAGCTATGGGGGGATAGAGTGATGTGGATTATAAAGAAAAACCGAGTAGTCGTCTAGTAGTATAAGATTACTCGGTTAATTCTTAAGCGAGCTAAGAATAGATGTAGAGTATTATTCTTCTCGCCAAATTAAGGTTGCCATTCGTCCAGTTTGTTTATCTCGGCGATAAGAGAAAAATAGATCTACTTGGGTATAAGTGCAGTATTCTCCGCCTGAAATCTCGGTAATACCGAGTTTATTGAGGCGTTGAGTAGCAATTTGGTAAAGATTTCCCAAAAACTTACCGCTTGTAGAGCTATCTTGAATAAATGCCTCTTCTGCTCTTGGGTCAAATGCACAAAATTGCTCAATGACCTCTTTTCCAACTTGAAAGGCTTTTTCGCTGATTGCAGGCCCTAACCAAGCAGAAATTTCATTGCGTGGGCATTGGAATTTTGCGACTGTTTCTTCCAAAATGCCATCGCATAATCCTCGCCAACCTGCGTGGGCAGCGGCAATTTCTTTTCCGTCTTTACTCACAAACAGCACTGGTAAACAGTCTGCCGTCATCACTAAACAGACTTGATTAGGCTGATTAGTGTAAACCGCATCTGCTTCAATATCTTCGCCTGAGTAGGGGAGTTCAATCACTCTCGTGCTGTGTGTTTGTGTGAGAAATAGCGGAGATTGTGGTAAATGAAATTTCTCCACAAGCAATGCTCGGTTTTGAGCCACATCTTGAGGATCATCATTGACGTGGTTACCTAAATTAAAACTATCAAAAGGCGGCTTGCTGACCCCGCCTGTTCTGATAGTGGTAAATGCGTGAATATGCTTGGGAATATTCCAATTTGGGATAATGTTATCCATTTGCAAAAAATCTCAAAAAAATAACCGCTTGTTATCTGCGAATAGCGATAGCTTCGATTTCAATACCAACGTCTTTTGGTAAACGTGCTACTTCAACACAAGAACGTGCAGGGAAGTTAGGATGTTCGTGTTCTTGGAAAAAGGCTTGGTATTCCGCATTTACAATGGCGAAATCATTTAAGTCTTTTACAAATACCGTAGTTTTGACAATATCTGCAACCGTTAAGCCAGCTTGTTCAACAATCGCTTTGACATTATTGAGTGATTGGCGGGTTTGCTGAACGATAGCGGTTGGAATTTCCCCTGTTTCAGGATTCACCGGAATTTGACCTGAAGTGAAAACCATACTTCCTAAATCAACCGCTTGAACATAAGGACCGATTGCAGCAGGTGCATTTTCTGTATGAATAATAGTTGGCATCTTTAATTCTCCTTAATAATGAAAAATGAGTGGATTAATGATAATATCTTTTTCTGTTATTTGGAATAAAGAGAAGTGAATAAATGAGCATTAATGTTTCAGAAGTCGTATTGCATCAATTAAATAAAACAGAGGGCGAAAACCCAGAACTCAATACGTTTTTGCGTGAAAATCTCTTAGAGATTTCACCTGAAGTTGATCAAATGATGTTGCAACTGCATCAAGCTTATCAAGGTAAGGCTAAGGCTTATGGTATATTTAAGCCAGAATCGGTATTTGCCCAGCAACTTAATCGTTTACTGGAAAAAGAGATCGATTTTCTACCGTTTAGCCATAGTTGTGCCAAAATGTTGGCAACAGAATTGGTAAAATATCCGTTTGCTGATGGCGGTACATTTATTCTTTGCCGTTATACATTTCTAGCCACAGAGTATCTATTTATTGCTTTAATTGATAGCCGTAACTCAATGTTGGTTGATGAAAAGTTAGAGATTAAACGCACACAATATTTAGAAGTTGCTCAATATGATATTGCTTGTCGTATTAATTTAACTGAATTGAAACTTGACGCGACCTCAAACCGTTATTTAACCTTTGTAAAAGGCAGAGTAGGGCGTAAGATTGCTGATTTCTTTATGGATTTCTTAAGTGCAGAAGAAGGTTTTAACCCACAATTACAAAATCAAACCTTGTTGCAAGCGGTAAGTGATTATTGTGAGCAAGGGGAATTATCTGCACCACAAACGAGAGAAGTTAAAAAGCAAGTATTTGATTATTGCAAAGGGCAAATGAGTAGTGGTGAGGAAATTGCACTAAATGAACTTTCAAATGCAATGCCTACGCTAAATGAGATGGATTTTGCACAATTCACTCAAGATCAGGAATATGGCTTAGAAGAAAACATTCCGCCAATGCGTAATGCGTTAAAAACACTTACTAAGTTTTCAGGTTCAGGAAAAGGCGTTACCATTAGTTTTAATGCAGAATTGTTAGGCGAACGTTTGATTTGGGATGAACTAAACGATACTTTAACAATCAAAGGATTACCAGCTAACTTGCGTGATCAGCTAGAACGTAATAAATAATGGAAAATTTTTGCTGGTTTAGGTATTATCTAATTATCTGAATTTTGTATTATCAAAAGGTCAAATCTATGAAAATGAAATCTCTTTTAGCAGCCCTTTTAGTTGCAATGAGTGTAACAGCCTGTTCAACAGTAGAAAAAGTGGTGTATCGAATTGATGTGCCGCAGGGCAATTACTTAGAGCAAGATAAAATCGATCAACTGAGAGTGGGTATGACACCCGAACAAGTAGAATATCTGCTTGGAACGCCAATGCTTAAAAACATTTTTGAAACCTACCGTTGGGATTATGTCTTTATTAAACGTGAAGCCTACAAAGACCCTGAGCAACGTAATTTATTTGTTTATTTTGATTCAAATGGATTGGTTTCAAAAATTGACGATAGCAATGCAAATGTAGGGCATAAATAACGAATTTATACTTAAAATGCAATAAACCCATCTTGTAAATAAGATGGGTTTTCTATTTTGCATAAAAAAACAGCATTTAGACTTAGTTTTTCTAATTTTTATAATAAATTTTTCTAATCCCTCTTTTCAAATATAAATTTGCTTGTTAGACTTCGTACATCTTAAACACAACATCACATAAAAATTTCAGGAGTATCCAATGAACGATTTAAATGCCCTTTTCCAAAAAATCAAACAACGCGATCCTAACCAAGCACCATTCCACCAAGCGGTTGAAGAGGTATTTGGTAGCCTTGCCCCATTCTTAGCTAAAAACCCAAAATATACTCAGCAAGGTTTATTAGAGCGCATTGTTGAGCCAGAGCGTGTGATTAGTTTCCGTGTAACTTGGGTAGATGATAAAGGTCAAGTCCAAGTAAACCGTGGCTACCGTGTTCAAATGAACTCAGCAATCGGCCCGTACAAAGGTGGTATCCGTTTCCACCCAACTGTAGATTTAGGCGTATTAAAATTCTTAGCCTTTGAACAAGTATTTAAAAATGCTTTAACAACGTTACCAATGGGCGGTGGTAAAGGTGGTTCAGACTTTGACCCTAAAGGTAAATCTGATGCAGAAGTTATGCGTTTCTGCCAAGCGTTTATGAGCGAATTATACCGCCACATTGGTGCTGATACAGACGTTCCAGCTGGTGATATTGGTGTGGGCGGCCGTGAAATCGGCTATATGTTCGGTCAATACAAAAAATTACGCAATGAATTTACGTCCGTATTAACCGGTAAATCACTCACTTGGGGCGGTAGCTTAATTCGTCCGGAAGCAACAGGTTATGGTGCAGTTTACTTTGCAGAATCCATGCTTGCGACTAAAGGTGAGAAAATTGAAGGCAAAGCCGTTGTTATCTCAGGTTCAGGTAACGTAGCGCAATATGCGGCTGAAAAAGTGATTCAAAAAGGTGGTAAAGTATTAAC
Source organism: Mannheimia kashgarensis (assembly GCF_041807705.1). NCBI lineage: Bacteria > Pseudomonadati > Pseudomonadota > Gammaproteobacteria > Pasteurellales > Pasteurellaceae > Mannheimia > Mannheimia kashgarensis. The sequence goes on along the minus strand of NZ_JBGTYY010000007.1, from coordinate 11,361 downwards.
TGTTTCTGATTCAAATGGTTATGTATTATTCCCTGAATCAGGTATGACAGAAGCTCAATTACAAGCACTATTAGAGCTTAAAAATGAACGCCGTGAACGTTTATCAGTATATGCACAAGAGCAGGGATTAAAATACTTTGACGGTCAAAAACCTTGGGGTGTGAAATGTGATATTGCATTACCTTGTGCAACACAAAACGAATTAGATACTGAAGATGCGAAAGAGTTAGTGAAAAACGGCTGTGTGTGCGTGGCAGAAGGTGCGAATATGCCAACCACATTAGGTGGTGTTGAAGTGTTTATCGGTGCAAAAATACTTTACGCACCGGGTAAAGCGGCAAACGCAGGGGGCGTTGCAACATCAGGTTTAGAAATGAGCCAAAATGCAATTCGTCTATCTTGGAGCCGTGAAGAGGTGGATCAGCGTTTATTCAACATTATGAAAGCAATCCACGAAAACTGTGTGGAAAACGGCACAGAAGCAGATGGTTTCGTAAACTATGTAAACGGTGCGAATATTACTGGTTTCAAAAAAGTGGCAAATGCAATGTTAGAGCAAGGTATTGTTTAATTGTTTGCTTTTTAAGACTAGCCCTCATTATTGAGGGCTTTTTATATTGGAGTTTTACTACATTAAGCAAGAAAAATATGAAGTAGATCACAATTTTAAACATTAGTTAGCATTTTTTACAAAATTTGTTTGAAACCATAAGCAAATTCGCTTACTCTTATTCCAACAAGAATAAGTGTTGTATCTAGCAACCTAATACATAAATTTGCTTTCCGAGTGGCCCCAATTTGGGGCTTTTTTTATGGTTGGATTTCTGAACGTTTAGATGAAAAATACCGACATGATTGTCGGTATTCTCTCATTTGAAATGATTTAGAAAGCCACGCTTTCTTTTAGGCTAACGGTTAAGTTGAAAACTAAGTTATCCGTTGAACCATCTTTGCTGTCTAAGCAGAAGTAGCCTTCACGCTCAAATTGGTAACCCTGTTCTGGTCTGGCATCTACTAAGCTAGGCTCAACAAAACCGTGTTTTACTAAAAGAGATTGTGGGTTTAGCACTTCACTAATATCTTCAGCTGCTCCCGGATTTGCTACCGTAAATAAGCGGTCGTAAATACGAAACTCTGCCGGTTTGTTATCTTCAGCCGATACCCAATGAATCACGCCTTTTACTTTGCGACCGTCAGCTGGGTTTTTACCCAATGTTTCAGGGTCGTATGTGCAAAAAATAGTTGAAATTCGACCGTTTGCATCTTTCTCCACACGCTCGGCTTTAATCACATAGGCATTGCGTAAACGCACTTCTTTACCTAAGACCAAGCGTTTATATTGCTTATTGGCTTCTTCACGGAAGTCTGCTTCATCAATATAAAGCTCACGGGTAAATGGCAAATCACGCTCGCCTAATTCAGGGCGGTTAGGGTGGTTTGGCGCTTTTAAGATCTCTTTTTCGCCAAAGTTTTCGATAACCACACGCACAGGGTTAATCACAGCCATTGCACGAGGTGCGTTTTCGTTTAAATCTTCACGAATACAAGCTTCAAGAGCAGAATATTCAACTACGTTATCTTGCTTGGTTACCCCAATACGGCGGCAGAATTCACGCAGTGAAGCTGGGGTATAACCACGACGGCGTAAACCTGAAATGGTTGGCATACGAGGGTCGTTCCAACCATCTACAATGCCATCGGTGACTAATTTCAATAATTTACGTTTAGAAGTAAGAGTGCCTTCTAAATTTAAACGTGAAAATTCGTACTGGTGTGGTAACGGACGCTCAATGCTAATGTTTTCCAATACCCAGTCATATAAACGGCGGTTATCTTGGAACTCTAACGTACAAATTGAGTGCGTGATTCGCTCGATTGCATCAGAAATACAGTGCGTGAAATCGTACATTGGGTAAATGCACCATTTATCGCCAGTTTGGTGATGCGAAGCAAATTTTACACGGTAAAGCACAGGATCACGCATTACGATAAATGGCGATGCCATATCAATTTTGGCACGCAGACTTGCTTTACCTTCAGCAAATTCACCATTTTTCATTTTTTCAAATAGGGTTAAGTTTTCTTCAACAGAACGATCACGATATGGGCTGTTTTTGCCTGGCTCAGTTAAAGTACCACGATATTCACGCATTTCTTCTGGTGAAAGTTCGCACACATAAGCTAAACCTTTATTGATTAATTCAATAGCATAACCATAAAGTTGGTCGAAATAATCTGAGGCATAACGTGGCTCGCCTTCCCATTTAAAGCCTAACCATTCAACGTCTTGTTTAATAGAATCTACATATTCCACATCTTCTTTCACAGGGTTGGTGTCATCAAAACGCAGGTTACATTTGCCTTTGTAGTCTTGAGCGATACCAAAGTTTAGGCAGATAGATTTTGCGTGTCCGATATGTAAATAGCCGTTTGGCTCAGGTGGGAAACGAGTGTAAACGTTGTTATGCTTTCCACTTGCTAAATCTTCATCAATAATATGGGTAATAAAATTGGCTCGAGTTTCTGTTTCAGCCGTTAAAATTTCTTCGCTCATAGTTCTCTCTAGTGTCCTAATTAAAATAACTGCTTATTCTACACGTTATTACAATAATCTAAAAGAGTTTACAAAGAATTGGGTTAAGAGGAAAAAGGATAATATTTAATCAGTTAAAATATGTTTATAGAAAAATAAAAAATTCCACTTGCACAAATTTCTAAAATTACTTATCTTTAGATAAAACTGTACTATTATGATAGTGCAAAATTCAAATCAAGGAGTATCTATGAAATTTCGTAAAACATTATTAGTTGCCGTATTAAGTGCGTTTTCTGTTACTGCATTCAGCCAAGATAAAATTCAAAATGTGGCAATTACGGCGATTGTCGATCACCCAGCATTAGATTCTATTCGTAAAGGTGTGATCGAAGAACTTGAGCGTGAAGGTTTTATTGATGGAAAAAACATCAAAATTGACTATCAATCCGCACAAGGTAGCACTGCAACAGCCGCCCAAATTGCCCGTAAATTTGTTGGCGATAAAGCAGATATTATTATTCCGGTTACAACCCCTTCAGCACAGCCTGTGGTAGCTGCAACTCGTTCTATTCCTATTGTTTTCTCAGGCGTAACTGACCCGGTTGCAGCAAAATTAGTGAAATCTTGGGAGCCTTCAGGCACGAACGTAACAGGGATTTCAGATCATAAACCAATTGCACCTCAAGTGAAATTAATTCAAACCTTAGTGCCTGAATTAAAATCAGTCGGTTATGTTTATAGTGCAGGTGAAGTGAATTCCACTATTGTGTTAGAAGAGCTAAAAGAAGAAGCGAAAAAGCAAGGCTTTAATGTTGTGCCTGTTGCAGTTCAACGTAGTGCAGATATTGGCACAGCAGCTCGCAGTTTAAATGGTAAAGTACAAGCGATTTATATTTCAGAAGATAACAGTGTTGTATCTGCTTATGAAGCCTTGCATAAAGCAGCATTAGAAGCAAAAATCCCTGTGATTGCCTCAGACAGAGATACCGTTGAGCGTGGTGCTCTTGCAGCTTATGCAGTGAATCAGTATGATATTGGCACTGCAACGGGTAAAACTGCTGCCAGAGTGTTAAAAGGTGAAAAACCTGGTGAGATTCCAACACAAGAAGTAAGTAAGTTAGAGCTTTCTATTAATACAAAAACAGCGAAAGAATTGAAAATTAATATTCCAAACAGTTTATTAAAAGAAGCTCAGGAGACTTTTTAGATTAAATTCTGAAAAGGGTTGTGTTATTGCTTTTACTATAGTAGAGTAAATGGCTCAGAATTTATATTTGTGACTTTTAAATAAACAAGGAGTATTTATGGGCTGGATTGCTGCAATTATTGTTGGTGCTATTATTGGTTGGTTAGCCTCAATTGTAATGAAAAGTGAAGGTGGTCTTTGTAAAAATATCATTGTAGGTATTGTTGGTTCATCTTTAGGGCGTTGGCTATTTGGTGATGTATTAGGCATTGGTTCAGCATATAAAGCGGGAGATTTCAATGTGGTTGGAATCTTTTTCGGTGTGTTAGGCGCTGCATTATTAATTTTTATTTTGAGAAAATTAAAAATCTTTGATTAATAAATGAAGAACGTTTAAAACAAGCAGTTATGAGAATAGCTGCTTGTTTTATTATGTATAAAATATCTCTACAATCTTCTGATATAAGCGGTGATTTTTTGTAATTTTTTTGCAAAATTTCACCGCTTGTTAGCTTTCATAATATGATATAGTAAGCCATTCTTAATTATCTCCATAAACCTTATGAAAAACAAATTCATCACTCTTGCCGCATTAAGCGGTTTGTTCACGGTTGCATTTGGGGCGATTGCCAGCCACGCTTTGTCCGCTCAGTTATCACCTAAAGCATTAGGCTGGATTGATATAGGCATTAAATACCAAATGTTTCATACCATTGCATTACTAGCATTAGGCTTGTTTCAAGTTGCAAATTTTGTGCAAAATCCACCCGCTTGTAGAGCTAAAGCCTTTAATATTATCGGCGGAAGTTGGGCGTTAGGGATTTTGCTGTTTAGTGGCAATCTTTACTTAAGAGCATTAGATATTCCGACTATCCATTGGTTTACGCCTATTGGTGGGCTGTGCTTTATGTTCGGTTGGACTGCTTTAATTTATATTAGTGTGAGAAGTCGCTAATGTTAAATAAATCAAGTTTCAACAAATTAGCCCTATATTGCCGTGCAGGTTTTGAAAAAGAAGTGGCTGGAGAAATTTCAGACAAGGCGGCACAGCTTGGCATTTTTGGCTTTGCGAACCTCAAAGAAAACAGCGGTTATGTCATTTTCGAGTGCTACCAAGCAGGGGAGGCGGATAAATTAGCCCAAGAACTAAAATTTGAGCAGCTTATTTTTGTTCGCCAAATGATTGTTGTGGGCGAACTGCTGCAAAACCTGCCTGAAAATGACAGAATTTCGCCTATTTTGCAACAATATGCTGAATTAAACCCTCGTAATAGTTCAGATGTGTTTGTTGAAACGCCTGATACTAATGAAGCCAAAGAGTTATTAACCTTCTGTCGGAAATTTACTGTTCCGTTGCGTTCAGCAATGAAAAAACAAGGCTGGCTGAGTAAATCAGAAAATGCAAAGGGTAGTGTGAGCTTGCATATTCTGTTTATTCGTTCAGGAGCTTGCTATGTCGGTTATGCCTATAATCATAATAAATCGCCGTTTTTTATGGGTATTCCTCGCTTAAAATTCCCTGCTGATGCACCAAGCCGCTCCACACTTAAACTAGAAGAGGCGATTTTAACCTTTATCCCACAAGCAGAAGAACAGAAACGCTTTAATGATTCGATGACAGGCGCTGATCTCGGAGCTTGCCCGGGTGGCTGGACTTACCAGCTCGTGAAACGAGGTGTGTTTGTGTATGCGGTCGATCACGGCAAAATGGCAGCGAGCTTGCACGAAACAGGTAGAATTGAGCATTGCCCTGAAGATGGTTTTAAATTCCAACCGCCTAAACGTAAGCAAGTGGATTGGTTAGTGTGTGATATGGTAGAGCAGCCCATTCGCATTGCGAAATTAATGGCGAAATGGCTAATCAATGGCTGGTGTCGGGAAACTATTTTCAACCTAAAACTGCCGATGAAAAAACGCTATCAAGAAGTACAACTTTGCCTGAATTTCTTAGAAGAAGAGCTTACGAAGCACGGATTCTGGTTTAAAATTCAAGCAAAACATCTCTATCACGACCGTGAAGAAATTACCGTACATATTGCGGTAATGGGGCAGAAATAGCCAAATGAAAGTTGTTTTTCTAAGCAAGAAATTGGATAATAACTTGAATTTATAGGGAGGAATGATGAAAATTTTACCCTTATCAATGACAGAAACGTTATCAACAATTTATCCGTCATTTGAAATAACTGATAAGCCGATAACCGAGCAGCAAATTTCATTGCTTAATTTTCGAATTACAATGGCAAATCAGCTTTTAGTCGCTTGCATTGAGGCAATTGAAAATAATCCAAATTTTTGGACTGAAATTGACTTAGACGATTTCAAAAAATACCTCAATCAAAATAAAGTCGTGATTTTTGATATTCAGCAGTATTTTAGTGATGGCTCAAGAACGATCGCGATTTTAGATAGTATGAAATCCAATATTCGCAAAATTGAAAAGGCTCTGGCGAATGCTACGGCATTTAATTTTGATTTGGAGAGAATGAAAGAGCGAGTAGAAGACGATTTTATTCGTTTACCTAGTAACTTAAAATCGCCTGAGGAACTCAGACAATGGTTACTTCAAGCGGTTTAATTGTTGAAATGGCAGTGCAATTTAGGAAAGAATTTGTAAATTTACCTTTGCAAGATCAACTTGCAATTACTGAATTTGCACAGCATTTAATGATTTTTGGTTTTGAAAATCTAGAAGGTAAGAATAAATCTTCTGATAATGTACCAACTAATGATCCTAAATGGCGTGAAAAAGTTTCTTACGCCCAAAAACATCATCTTTGGCATTACCATATTGGTATTAAACAATATGATAAAACAAAGGCTTTTGGAGAAAGAACCTCTGAATATGTGCTTCATTATCAAAAGTTAGGTAATGTAATAAGATTGGTCGATTATTCATCTCATCCACCATTCAAATTACCATCAGAAATTTATTTGCAAAATTAATCAAAAAAATAACCGCTTGTAACAACAATAAATACAAAGGAAAGAACAAATATGACATTAAAAATCGGAATTGTCGGTGCTGGCGGCAGAATGGGGCGTAACTTAATTACCGCAGTTCATAATGCAGAAGGTGTAGAGTTAGGTGCAGCTTTTGAGCGTAAAGGCTCATCGCTTGTTGGAGCTGATGCTGGTGAGCTAGTGGGAATTGGTTCGTTAGGTGTTACGGTTTTAGATAACGTTGCTGAAAATACAGATAAATTTGACCTTTTGATTGATTTTACTCGTCCTGAAGGCACGTTAGAACATATTGCGATTTGTGCTGAAAACAACAAACAAATGGTAATTGGCACAACCGGTTTTGATGATGAAGGCAAAGCTGCAATTAAAGTTGCTTCCGAAAAAATTGGTATCGTATTTGCCTCTAACTATAGCGTTGGCGTGAACTTAGTATTCAAATTACTTGAAAAAGCAGCAAAAGTAATGGGTGATTATTGCGATATTGAAGTGATTGAAGCTCATCATCGCCATAAAGTAGATGCTCCATCAGGCACAGCATTATCAATGGGTGAACATATCGCAAAAACGCTTGGTCGTGATTTAAAAACACACGGCGTATTTGAGCGTAACGGTATTACAGGCGAGCGTAAACGTGATGAAATCGGCTTTGCTACCATTCGTGCGGGCGATGTGATTGGCGAGCATTCGGTTTGGTTTGCTGATGAGGGCGAACGAGTGGAAATTGCTCATAAAGCCTCTAGCCGTATGACATTTGCCAACGGGGCAGTGCGTTCCGCAAAATGGTTAAGCACGAAACAAAATGGCTTGTTTGATATGACCGATGTACTGGATTTAAACAATCTATAATTGAAGGATAATAAAAATGACAAAATTCAATAATATTGAAACCACTTTAGTCCAAATTGGTAACCGTACTGAGCCAAGAACTGGCGCAGTTGTAACCCCCATTATTCTATCTACCGCTTATGGTCGTGATGGTTTAGGCGAATCAACAGGTTGGGATTACACCCGCACGAAAAACCCAACTCGTGCCGTGTTAGAGCAGGGGATTGCCGATTTAGAAGGCGGCGATGCAGGTTTTGCAATGGCATCAGGAATGGCAGCCATTCAGCTGATTATGTCGTTATTCAAAGGCTCTGATGAGTGGATTATATCAAGCGATGTGTACGGCGGTTCTTATCGTTTATTTGATTTCAGCCACAAAAATCACAATACCTTAAAGCCTGTGTATGTAAATACGGCGGATTTATCAGCAATCGAAGCAGCAATTACTCCAAACACAAAAGCGATTTTTGTAGAAACACCATCAAATCCATTAATGGAGGAGTGTGATGTTGCCGCAATTTCTAAAATTGCGAAAAAACATAATTTAATGCTGATTGTCGATAACACTTTCTTAACCCCTGTGTTGTTCCGTCCGATTGAGCACGGTGCGGATATTGTTGTGCATAGTGCGACTAAATATCTATCAGGTCATAATGACGTGTTAGCAGGTTTAATTGTCGCAAAAGATTCTGAAGCAACCAAAGTAAACGGTCAAAACTTAACTGAACGTTTATTCTATTTCCAAAACTGTGCAGGTGCTGTGCTTTCTCCATTTGATTCTTACCTTGCTGTGCGTGGTATGAAAACTCTTGCGTTACGAATGGAGCGCCATCAATCTAACGCAACAGAATTAGCAAAATTCTTAGCAGAGCAACCTGAAATTGACAGCGTGTTATATGCAGGCAAAAGCGGTATGTTATCGTTCCGCTTACAAAAAGAAGAATGGGTGCCAAAATTCCTTAAAGCCATTAAGTTAATTACCTTTGCTGAAAGTTTAGGTGGCGCTGAGAGCTTTATTACTTATCCTGCAACCCAAACTCATATGGATATTCCAGAAGAAGAACGTATTGCTCGTGGTATTACCAATACCTTATTACGTTTCTCTGTAGGTTTAGAACACGTTGAAGATATTAAAGCAGATTTATTACAGGCATTTAAGCAGTTAGGCTAAATTCTGTTTTTAAATACAAGCGGTCATATTTTGTAAAAACTTTGCAAATATGGCCGTTTTTATTTTGCTAGGGAGAAATAAACTTAATTACAGAGAATTTGATTATTTTAACCATCTATTTAACATAATATACGTTATGCGAAAATTAATGATGTAAGCTATTGATTTATAAGGATTTATTTATTTTCATCAATTGGCTGTATCATTGAATTTTCATCAAAGTTATATGTAATACCTTTACGTCCGCCGTCCATTGCCCATTCACGTGGGTAAACTAAGATCATTACCAGCTTGTCTTTGTGTTGTTGAATGGTTCTTTTAAATCCTTCGTTAATGCAACGTTCATCAACCTTGATTTCCTGTGTTGTGGTGTTGTAACCGCCGTAACCGTCAGGGTCTTGAAGTTGAATGCCGATATTGTGCTTATCTTTAACTTCGCCGGTATCTCGATTAGTGAATGTGCTGGCTTTGTAGCCTTTAAGTACACCAACAATGTAAAAGCCTGTACGCATAGTAATTTCCTCTTGTTAGTTGATGATTAAGCAACCAAACGCAGAATAGGCGTGTTGCTCGGGTATTGATAAAAATCAGGTGCTTTAAACGGTCGAACAAAGATTTGTTCGCAGGATATAACTTGAACAGCTTGGAATTTTTCCACATCACAAGGGTTAGCAATGTCTATGCCGATTTTGCGAAGTCTGGCACGATGTGTCTCATATTGTCGGCTAGAAATGCCTAACTCCTGTCCACTGACCCATAACATAGCGTAATAAGCTGTAGTATTCGCTTTGCGAAGTGTGTCAACTACCCCTTTATTTACAAGCTGTTCTGCTATCGTTTGTAGCTCTATTTTGCTAACGCCTAAATTTTTGTGCATATTGATGAACTCCTCTTGTAACTGCTCTAATTTAGAAAAATCGCTAAGCCCCCAATAGCAAAGATTTTCTCTTTTTAAGTAGCGTGATTTTAGTTTTTGCTCAAAACGAACTACCCCATTTTGCTCGCAGTAATCGTACACTTTTTTGTAATACTGAAATTCTGATGAATGTTCGCCAAATTTATTTTTGATTTTGTCGTAAGAGTGGATTCGTAATTCTTCGTGTTTGATGTAGCAAGAGGGATAAATAAGATTTGCGTTACCTTTTGCACTCAACCAATCAGCTGTACAGCCATTAGTGTGTAAACGTCCGATAGAATTGCGATACCGCATTTGTGATAATGCTTTGATAAAGGTTCTTTCATTACCCTTACCAACAGATTTATTAGTGGTGATGTCCAATCTTTTAATGATTGCACCGTTTGAAAAGGTATGTACTTTTTCTCCGTCTTTACCCTGCCCGTGAAAAATCTCTGTACAGCGAGTAAAAAGCGGTAATTTAAGTTTAGCAAGAATGTTATTAAAACAATGTACGCAAGCATCTATAGATGTAAAGCCGAGTAAATTTTCAGTTTTACCCCAGCGGCTTGGGTTGCCTTCCATTTTTATAGTTGAGCCGGATACCTGAATGGATACCTCATCACAGTAACTGCCTTTGTGACGATACTTGCCTGTTCTAATGCCCTGTTGAATTTCCCCGGTATCAAGATGAATGCCAATCACACCGAAATCGAAAAGCGAAGCAATCACGGATTCCGGAATTTCAAAGCCGTGATCTTGCTCTAAGGATAACCAATCAATGTGATAGTTCATAAAATAACCTTTTATTTTATTATGTTCACTTGCTCACAAGTGATAATATATTAAGATAAAAATCATTTGTGAGCAAGTGATCAACTTCACATTTTTAAAATCATTTTTGTGAAATACAATATAAAAGCATTTAATGAAGACTTAGAAGGACAAAAAATGACTGTTGCCAAACGTAAAAATTTAGGTGTGCCAGCTGAAACACATATGAAAATAGAAAGGGTTGCTGTAGAAATTACAGCCAAAACAGGGCGGGTTACTAAATGGACTGATGTCGTCAATTTTATGATAGAAAATTACTTAAATGAAGCCAAACAAGACCTAATTCATAAAACAACAGAAACGACAAAATAGACCCAAATTTATACTTAAAATTTAATTTTACCGCAGAATATTGCGGTAAAGTTCGGGTGTTACAGAACTCCCGAACTTTTTTGAGCAAAAAACACACACCACCTCAACGGCGAAAAAATCGACTTTTAGGCGATTTACGATAAGTCCTAATAAACTCATCAAGCTCAATAGGAATATCTGAATTAACCAACTCTTGCAGAAAATACATAAAATGCTCCAGTTGCTCAAAACGTTTATCACTCACTTCTCTACTCTCACTTAAATCATATTGAAAGCGGACTTCCAGCGTATTAACTGATAAATAGATGCGGTGGTTATTTGTTTTTAAGAGCTTAACAGTTTCAAAGAAGTGTTTAGGGGTGATATGAGAAAGGGTAATATTTGCCATAATGACCTCGAGAGTCATTATTTCGCATAACAGCAGATTATGTGTAAATTCTCGTGCAGTGGGGCAAGCCTATTATACTGCACTCGAATTGTAACATAATCTGTAAGTCATTATGCGAACAAAATAGAGTGTAACTAATTGATTTATAAGGATATTTTCATTTTAATGTTTGTAACCATTTGATTTTAAAGGAAAATATCCTTATCTAAATTACTTGTCTTCAGCAGGAACCAAAATTACATCGCCAACT